>CAZIAG010000320.1:0-5001 GCA_964537375.1 uncultured Roseivirgaceae bacterium | reverse complement strand
CGTATGTTGAAGTCAATTACGCCAACACGCTGCCGAAAGGCGCAAACCCGATCATTGTCCGCGAGATTGACGGCCAACGTTATGTAAGCATGGGAGCCCGACTCACTACAGACCAGGGTGGACGCGTTTCCGTACGCAGTTACTCGCGACGTTTAGAAGGGACCTTTACGGTAGCCAATGGTTTCCCGGTGGACCTTGTTACCGATTCCCTCGCACTTGTCGCATTGTACAATGCGACGGGCGGTGCCGAGTGGAGCAACAATACCAATTGGCTGACCGGGGAAGTAGGTAGCTGGTTTGGCGTAACCCTTAACGGGCAAAGCATCACAGCTCTCGAACTTCCGTCCAATAACCTGGCAGGCGATGTTCCCGACTTCGTCGTTGATATCCAGGCATTGGAAACGGTCGACCTTTCAGGGAATGCGATCACCGCGATTCCCGATTTTACCGCGAACACCGAAATAACTGAACTCAACGTATCGGGCAACAGACTTGACTTTGGTTCGCTTGAGCCGAATGCTTCGGTACCGGGACTTCAGTACGGAGACCAGGGTGTACTGGGCGAACCCATTGAAAATCTCCTGCCAGTCGGGTCACCCTACGAATTTACCATAGACGCGGGAGGAAATAATAGTCAGTACGTTTGGACGAGGAACGGTGAGACGTTGCCAGATGCTACCACCAATACAATCAGCATCCCATCGCTAAACCGTTCAACGATGGGAACGTTCGTAACGGAAGTGACGAATCCCCTTCTCCCAGGACTGACGCTGACATCGGCTCCGCACAGGGCGTTGGCTTACGCCACCGTATCAGGTCAGCTCTATATCGACGCCGATTCACCTGCGGAAGCTGGCAGGGTAACCCTGTTTCGCATAACCTCAGCGGCCTATGATACCCTCGAACCCGTTGCCGTGAACGCAAACGGAGCATTCGAATTCGAAAAAGTTGTATTGGATGATTATCAGCTGCTTGGCTTCGCGGACACACTCGTTCACAACGACGTTTTGCCGACATGGTACTCAAGCACGCTGCTTTGGGAAGAAGCGGACACCATTCGACTCGAAGACAACCTGTCGTCACTTGATATCATTTCTTACTCGGAGCCCGAGCCGTCAACCGGCCAGGGGATCATCGATGGAATCCTCGAAGAAGATGATGGTACAAATCCCGGATCCGGGCGTTTAGAGAAAATAAAGCGTGTGTCGGGGGCGGCGGTGATGGCCCGTCGCGTCGAGAGTTCCGGTCGCGGAAAAGAGGAGGTGCTCATCCTTGTCGGCTATGTCTTCACCAATGATCAGGGTGAATTCCGCCTCCCGAACTTGCCGCCGGGGACATACCGGCTGAATATCCAATATCCCGGCTATCCGATGGATGAAACCTCGTTTACGACGATCACTATCGGCAATGCTCTGGAATCTCATGTGACCGTGGCCGCGACAGTGCAAGAAGGGAAGATCAACGTTCGCAGAATGATCGCCCAATCCTGCCACGGTGCAACTACATGTAAAATTTGATGTAGCACATCCATTGAGGAAAATGACCATCCTGGACGGTTCCGGACGAGCGATCCGATCGGTTGAGGCCAAGGAAATTGAAATCGACCTCAGCGTACAAGACCTGCCACCCGGGATGTACCTGTTGAAAATCGACGATGGATCATCTACCAGAACCGCCAAACTATTCATTGAATAATGGAAGAATTTCTTATGAAAAAGAACAAGGCTTCGCTTTCTATTGTCCTCGCCATGATAACGGCAATCGGCGCTTGCGCCTTTGTCGCGGGATGTAAGGATAAGGATAAGGACCCGGCCCCTACAGAGGCTCAGCGTGTCACAGCATTATTAATGGCGGCTACATCAGGCTGGCAGCCAGCGATGGTTACCGTTGACGGAGTTGATGTAACAGACGATCTTTTTGCCGGATTCTCCATCACGTTCCAGGAGAGTACCTTAAGCACTACCGGGACTACTCCGGTTTGGGAACGTCAGGACACCTGGACCTTTAAAGACGAATCGGCAACCGCCATCGTCCGGGGTAGCGATGGAAAAGAAGTGAGCATTATTTCTATTTCGGATACCCAGCTAAAACTAAGACTCGAGTGGGACGAAACGACCTACGAGCCTGGGAGGAAGGCCTCCCTCAAGGGCATTCATGAATTTACATTGAACAAATAAAATGAAAGAAGCCGCCAGACCAGGCGGCTTTCTTTTTCAAATTACCTCTCCACGATAAGCTAGTTTGTCTCAAGGATCTGGAACAACTCATCCAGGTTAGGCGTAATGATTATTTCTGTCCGCCGATTCTTCTGCCTGTTTTCAGGAGAATCGTTAGCCGCTAATGGAGCGTGCTCGCCGCGACCTGACGCAGTAATTTGCTCGGGCGACACGCCAGCAGCAGTGAGTATCCGCGTAATTGACGTCGCCCTCATCACGCTGAGATCCCAGTTGTCGCTCATATATTGCGTCTTGCGGGAGATCGGAACATTGTCAGTATGGCCTTCAACCATGATGTTGAGATCTTTTTGATCGCGAATAGCTTTTGCCAACTGCTGCAGTGCAGCCACACCTTTCTGGTCAACCTGGGCACTGCCACTCTGAAAGAGGAGTTGTTCAGCGAGCGAGACATACACCTTACCATTCTTTATCTGAACGACAATGTCGTTCTCCCGGAAGTTGAGCAATGCATTACTAATTCGCGTTTTCAATTCCTGGACCGCGCGGTCCTTGTTGGCCAGCACCTGTTCAAGTTCCTGCACTTTCTTCTCCCGCTCCGCAAGGCTATTGCTCAACGAGTCATTCATTCTTCTGGTATTCTCCAGGCTTTCCTGAATGGAAAGAAGTTGAGCGCGTTGTTCTTCCATATCCCGGTTCAGTTTCCCGCTGCTGGTGAGCAAATTCTTATAATAGGTATTCAACTGCGCATGTTCGGACTGTAAGGTGGAGAGTTGCTGCCTTGTGTTGCGCACGTCGATACCCAGGTTAGTCGTATCCTCCTTTAACTTTTGAATACGTTTCTCCAGGGAGGCAAGGTCGCTCTGCGCGCTGTCGAGCGCCACCTGCGCGTCGTTCAGGTCAGCTTCCAGCCTGACCTTTTGAGCCAGTACTGAGTCAAACTTCTTTTTTGGGACAATGCAGGATGAAAAAATCGCCGAAAGGCACATCCCGATCACGAGCTTTCTCATAAGAACGTAGGTTTAAAACAAATCTGCGAAGTCTCCCAACCAAATATCTTATTTTGGCGTCAAATAATAATCGAAATTATTACTTCGTTACTGGATAACCAAACCCAGCCTTTTTTATGAAGAAGACCTTCGCCCTCCCGGTTTTCTGCTTCATCTGCAGTCTTGCCTACTCACAAAAATATACCGTTAGTGGAACAATCAGGGGTACGGACAGTGGCGAGAACCTTATTGGAGCGAGCATCCTGAACCTGCCTACCGGGGAAGGCACGGTCTCAAACAACTACGGGTTTTACAGTCTCACCCTTTCGCCAGGCCCGGTTGAGCTTCGGTACTCGTATGTAGGTCATCCATCAGAGTTGATTCAGTTCAACTTGAGGCGTGATACAACTATCAACGTTGGACTAAGACCGGGTACTGAGCTGAATGAAATCACGATCACCGCAGCCGAAGAAATCCAGGAGACATCGCGCATGGGCACCATCGATTTGCCAATTGATCAAATCAAGAAAATGCCTGCTTTCATGGGTGAAACCGACGTGCTGAAGGTACTGCAATTGCTACCCGGTGTTCAGTCCGGCGTTGAAGGCAGCAGCGGGTTGTATGTCCGCGGAGGCGGGCCAGATCAGAACCTCATTCTCCTGGACGGCGTACCGCTGTACAATGTGTCTCACCTTTTCGGATTCTTTTCCGTGTTCAATGGTGATGCCATCAACCGCGTGGAACTGGTAAAAGGAGGATTCCCTGCGCGGTATGGAGGGCGTCTGTCATCGGTTATCGACGTTTCAATGAAGGAGGGCAATACGCACGAAATTCGTGGGGAAGGAGCGATTGGGATAGTGGCGTCGCGTCTGACGGTTGACGGGCCGATCGGGAAAAAGACTTCGTTTATTGTGTCGGGGCGCCGAACGTATATCGACATACTGGCTCAGCCCATCATCCGCAAGGCATCGGACGGTAACGAAACGGCGGGCTACTATTTCTACGACCTGAATGCAAAAATCAACCACACAATTAACGACAAAAACCGCATCTATCTGAGTACATACACGGGCGACGACAAAGCCTACATGCGCTACAAGGATGAGTGGCAACAGGGCGATGAAAAGTGGGAAACCGAGGAACGAGCATCCTTGCAATGGGGAAACGTAACAACGGCTTTGAGATGGAACCGCGTGATCAATGATAAACTGTTTTCAAACACCACAGCGACGTTCAGCAGATACCGATTCGCGATCCGCGCAGAAAACGACGAAACACACACTGCTCAAGGCGAGACTACCAGGTCAAACTTTGAAGCGGGCTACTTCTCAGGCATTCGCGATTTCGCGCTCAAGCTTGATTTCGATTTCATTCCCTCTCCGGAACATTACGTCCGGTTTGGTGCACAGGGTATTAATCACCTCTTTTCGCCGGGGGTCTTTCAATACAATTCCATCGAGGAAAACGACACAACCTTTGGCGCGCAGCTAACACGTGCAAATGAGTTCTTTGCCTATCTTGAAGACGACTTCCTGGTCACTCGTAGTTTAAAAGTAAATGCCGGTTTGCATGCTTCGTTGTTTCGCGTCGACGGGAGGTACTACCACTCGTTTCAACCGCGTCTCGCCATGCGGTACCTGGTAAATGACCGGCTTTCCCTTAAGGCTTCCTTCTCGCAAATGGCCCAGTACATACACCTGTTGTCCAATGTCGGAATAGGCCTTCCAACCGATCTATGGGTGCCATCAACGGTCATGATTGAGCCGCAGCAGTCATGGCAGATATCAGCCGGGTCTGCAACGACACTGGGTACGGCATAAGAGTTCAGTGCTGAAGGA
>CAZIAG010000319.1:0-5030 GCA_964537375.1 uncultured Roseivirgaceae bacterium | reverse complement strand
ACGGCGCAGATATCAACGGGGTACACGACAAATGATCAGGCGATACTCACGGAAGAAAAGTTTAACTCCAGGGATGCTGACATCAAGTTCAGCAATTTGTTGAATGCCATGAATTCGGGCCTTGCATTCAATCTCTTATCGTACCGACTGTTGCTTCACGATTTGGAGGGTGATGAGCGGCCGTTCAGAAGACCCGATCCGGATAAGTTCTCCGCTACCGCGGAAGAGATCGGCCGGGTAAAGGAAGCCGTGCGAAGGAAACTGGAAAACTTTTCACCGCTGTCGACCACGGATGAGGATTATCCTCTGGTTAGAAAATTCCTCGACGCGTATGGTTACGGTTATACGAATCTAACAAAGAACATGCTGGTCGATCGTGTGCCCAACACGGATTATGTACAAGTGGATTTTCGGTCGGAGGACCCGAGACTGTCTGCCTTTGGAGCGAACTCATTTTCCCAGGAGTTCATACGATATCATGCTTCGTTCAGGACGGAACGCAGCGGCGAATCTGTAGAGTTTCTTAAACAACTGGTGGAGAATAAAAAGGCCGAGTTGGACGCCAAACTTGAAGCGCAGAAATCATTTGCATCAGCTAACCAGATGTACGATCCCAACGAAAGTGGGATTCGCATGAGCCAGATCGCCTCATTGGAAATGGAGAGAGATATCATTCGCAGCAGGTTGTACAGGCTCCGGTTGTCGATAGACCGGATGAAGGAAGATATTGACCGATTGTCTGCGCCCGTAGCGACCGGGCATAATCAGAAGATACTTGACCTTCGTGAACGCATCAGCCGATTGAATGAACGGTTCATTACCACGGGATCGTCCGACAACCGACTACTGGACTCGTTGAATATCCTTCGTGAGCAACTCAGGATTCAGCAGGACTTTGCTACGCGACAGGGGCCGTCCATGCCCGAAGGGTATACCGTGGCCGATCTGCAAGTCAAATTGAAGGATGCACAGATCGAATACGAGGTTGAAAATTCCGCACTGGCTGTGGCCGAACAGAAGATTGCCAACCTACGGGGTACGTTTTCAAATTCTGCCTCGAAGGAAGCGCGCCTGGCGTCCCTTCAAAAAGAAGTTGACCTGGCAAGCACCGAATACCTCGACGCTGTTGAGAAATACAATCTTGCCAAAAGCAGGATGTTGGCAAGCGGTACGTTACGCCAAGTGTTGAGCGCGATCCCGCCAGTGTATCCGGAGATGTCCACCCGGTGGCTAATAGTAGGCGGCGCCGGATTCGCGAGTTTCTGCATCTGCCTTTTCGTCGTAGTAGCACTCGAATTACTGGATGTTTCGATTCGCACGCCTGACCGCTTCAAACGAATGGTCGGTTTGCCCCTGGTTGGCGTGATCAACGAGATCGACAGTCGCAATTTCAATATTCGCACATACTTCAGCCAGCAAAATGGGATGGAAGATACGGAGATGTTTAAATCCCTGTTGAGGAAATTCCGCCACGAAATCCAAACGATGCCGGGAAAGGTCTTTTTGTTTACAAGTCCTAAGCGACGCGATGGTAAGACGTTCATTATGTTTTCCCTGGCTTATGTGTTGAGCCTGATCGATAAGCGGGTGTTGATCATCGATACAAACTTCAAGAATAATTCCCTTTCTCAACTCCTTGGTCGGAATCATGGCGACCTGAAGGTTCTCGACAGCAGAAAGCGCAAGTTGTTGGTCAGTGCAAATGGTGAGTCCCGCAAAGAACAACCGGAGTACGAGCACGAGAACTCGTATGACCTGATCAATCCTACGAAATATCGCAACATCTACATTGTTGGCAATTCGGGAGGTGGACATGAGTCTCCTGCAGAGATACTTTCGGGACGTGATTTCACCAACCTGATCATAACACTTTCCGACAGCTTCGACTACGTGTTGTTGGAAGGCGCTGCCCTGAATGAGTACTCCGATACAAAGGAGCTTGCTTCTTATGCCGACAAGGTGATTGCCGTGTTTTCAGCCACGTCTGCCGTGCGGCAACTTGATCGTGATTCGATCCATTACTTTAAGTCGCTAGGTAAGAAGTTTGGCGGCGCCGTGCTGAATCGGGTTGATTCCAAGGACTTTAAACTGTAAGGCCCGGGCGTCCACAGAGATTCCAGGTCCCAAGGTCCAAGGTTCCAATTAACCTCGGCCAGTTCCGTATGGTTTTCGTTATAATCTAAAGAATGACGGCTACGCATGTCCATACTTTCCTATACCTGTTTTCAGGGCGCGGCACACCTCCAGGTGTCACAAAAAGGTTGTCATTCGTGGAACGTTTTGGAGGGTTGTGGCGTAGATATCCCGTAGATATCCCGTATATGTGGCGTAAACAACGTCTCTTTTAGAGAGACGTTCTATCAAGGTGTCGACTCCTTTCCCCCTTCGTTTCTATTAAGTTCGGCCCATACACAATATAAACCTTACGCATACGTTGGGAGCGAACTATGCGTATGTATTTTCTACCAAAGACATACTAAAAGGACACCCTGGCCAGAGCTGAGAGTTATTATCAGAACCCGTCACGATTCGTCTATTTCGTGTCGCGAACGAGGATTGTTGTTGAATTCAACGTATTACCGGGACGCCAGTGATTAGAGAACACGGATTGCAGATCGAAGAAGCAGATTTGGCGATGGAGGATCAAGCGATCAGGAGGTCTGCTCGAACATCTATGTTCTTTAATCTCTGATCGCTGCGATGGAAAGACGGCTCTGATGGACCCTGGAATCCGGTTCGTTCAGAAACATCGACGAGAAAGGGGAGAGTGTCAAAAGAGGACTTGTCAAAATGAATCAGCTGATCATTTGGTCCAAAAGATGTTAGGATGCCGGCAACGATCCCAATAGTCTATGATGAGCTTTAGCGTGCGCTCCGTCTCTTCGAACGATGACTCCTTCAGGAATAGTCCCTGCACGGTTAATTGGTAAGCCATTCGAATTTGTGCTTCGCTGGCGCCGGTGGTGAAGAAGATGAATGGAATACTTCTTTCTTTGAGTTCGGGATCTTTGTCGATTTCCTTGCGAAGTTCGAGGCCATCCATTTGGGGCATGTTGATGTCGCAGAGGATAAGAAATGGCTGCACTTCGGTATCCCGAAGGTATACGAGTAATTCAATGCCGCTTTTGAAAGTCTTGGTCTCATTGGGCACCTGGAGTCGTTCGAGGACTTCCTTGAGGATGAATTGGTCGTCCATGTCGTCGTCAACAATGATGATGGGGCCGGAGTTTCTCATGGGGAATGAGAGGTTGATCGGCTATCGTAGCCAATGTGACAAATCCCTACCGATTAGTTTCTGCAGTTGTCGGATGTCGTCTCCGTAGACGTCGTGAGTAAGCCACCTTCTCATTTCTGGCTCCATTTTAGGGCGGATCAGATTCTTTCGCCGAAGGTCGCTCATCGTTCGCTGTACCGTCAAGCTGTTCTTCAATTTTTCTACGAGCATGTCGGGCAGCAGCGATTTAACGGTGCGATTGACTATGCCTTTGTGTCCATAGATCCGGTCGAGGAATTTGTTTCGGATCAAGCCGGATTCATTATAACGAACCGACAGGTCGGGTTTAAAGTTGGGGTCTACACCGAGAAACTCGAAGATGTTTGCCAGGACGATTTCGGGATGGTGGCTGAGTTCCTCGTACAAAAAGATCCGAATCTGTTCCCTGGGAAAAAGCCGGTAAAAGGGCGACAGATTGTTGAAGTAGAATCCTTCTTTGATGAGGTCGTTGCGACGCCACCAGATGCTTGTTTGATCGCGGCATTCAGAGAAATCCCGTGTAGGCAGCCGTTGCTCCCTGGCGAGGTGGAGGTATCTCGAATACAACCTGCTGGCTGGTTGTCGCAGAATAGCGATGAGTTTCATTCGCGGATTGTAAAAATGAATGCGGGCCGGCGCATCCTTGTGATACATGTAAGTATTTGACGTTTCTCCTTTGAGCTGGTTTGGGGCTGCGGCCCGGAAAAGATTAAGGTATTCGTCAAGCGACGTTATCGAGTTCCGGTAGTGCTGTATCTCCGCCGGATCGCCATTCAGGTCTGCAAGAGTTGTGGTCTCGTAGCCGAAGAAGTTCGGCTCTTTTACGTCGGGTATGAAAATTTCGGGATGCTGCTTCAGGTACTTGTCCAGGGATGTTGTCCCCGACTTACCCGCACCAATGACAAGGAAGTTGGGAATGAGTGAATCCTTATGAACCATGTTTGTAGAGCGTTGATCACCGGCCTTGTTAAGTGTATCTGTCATTTCGGTTTAATCTAAATTTTGTTTCACGTTGGCTACTTCACCGAATCCACGCTGGTTGAGTCAGGGCATATTTTCTCTTTCTAACCGCGTAGCCGTTGTCTTCTTCGGCTTCCTTAACCTTTTCTTTTTGGTGAGGATGCTTCCCAGGGAAGACATCGGCGTATGGGTGTTGTTTACAAGCGTGACAGCCATTCTGGAGACGGTGCGTAATGGATTTATCAGAAATCCTTTTGTGGCGATGTTGGTGGATGTGCCACCGGGGGAGCGTAAATCGGTGGTGACGGCCTCCCTCGTGCTGCATTGTCTCCTGGCAGGTTGTCTTTCCATTATGCTTCTGTTGAGTGCCGTTCCGCTGTCGGCTTTTTGGGATGCATCAGGGCTTGAAAGTCTCTTTTTTTTATACGCTCTCAACAATATAATTTTTGTACCATTCCTGCATCTCGAATACCTGCAAACAGCCCGTTCGAATTTCAAAGCGATCTTTCTGACAAACGTTTCGCGTATCAGTGCGCCCGCGTTGTATATCGTGGCGGTATACGCGTCCGGCGCGCGAATCCAATTGTTCGACCTGGTTGTCGTTCAGATTATCGCTACCGCGATTGCGGCGTTGCTGGGTTTTTTTCTCCTGAAGGGGTCTGCTTTCGGACACGGGCCACTGAACCGAGACAGCCTTCGGCAACTTTTCCACCTTGGTAAATACACATTCGGGACGAACATCAGCTCGATGTTCGTGAAAAGCACGGACAGTTGGATGATTGGATTTGCGCCACAACTAGTTGCAGGGGTATGGACC
>CAZIAG010000318.1:3064-5037 GCA_964537375.1 uncultured Roseivirgaceae bacterium | reverse complement strand
GCATTGAAAAGATTGAATGCATTGTCGGTGTTACAGGCATTCACGGCGTTGTCCGTACCAGGGTCGGGTGGCGGAATCACGGTGATCTCGGCAGTCCCAGTCGGGGTTGCATTACAGCCGTTGGCATCCACGACCGCCGTCAGGGTGTATGTAATTGTTGTCGATGGTGAAACGGGAATGGGGTCACCGCTATTGTAACTAGGGATCAGTCCAACGCCATTGTCGATGGTAACGGCATAAGGCGCGGTACCGCCGACAATCGTAACTGCGAGGTCGGCGGATTGTCCATCGCAAATTGTCGCATCGGACCCAAGAACTGCAGAAGTGGGCGCCCCAGGAACAACCAGACCCGTCAGTTGATCGGTACATCCCTTGGCATCCGTCACCGTTACATCATAGGTTCCGGGCGCAAGACCTGTCGCATTCGGCGTGTCACCCGGGTCTGTGGGTCCTGACCAGGTGTAAGTATATCCGGGAGTACCACCACTGGCGGTAACGGTAATTGTTCCATCATTACCATTGCAAGATGACGTGATGGAATTTAAGCCCAGCGAGAGTGCCGCAGGCTGTGTTATCTCGATGCCCGAAATTTCGCGACGTTGACAAAAGAGAAGTGGAGTTCCGCCATTGGAGGTTGTCACAATCACCTTGTACAAGCCCGGGAGCGACGCATTGGCCGGCAACCCGGTAAAGGTCACTGTCTGATCACTGACGTTTGAAAATTCCTGCATCAGGATGTCCCCACCTCCGGTCGCAACGACGAGGGAATACGTAAAATTCGGTTCACCGCCGACCAGCGTGACTTCCAACGATCCGTCCGAACCTCCAAAGCACGATACGTTTTGTTGGCCTGTTACCGTGAAACTGACAATTGGATTGCCCGTACATTGTGCCCTGGCATGAGTACTCAAAGCGAGCGTCGCAACTCCTATCAGGCAGAATAGTATAACGTTCCTCATCTCAAATCGCTTTGAAGGCTTATACCGGACTTTTGTAATACCCTACAAAGAGCGCTTTGGTCCTCGGACAAAAACTCTACGTCAACCTTGTAGGACTGATTACTTTCCAGGGCGACAAAGGAAACAATACTATTTCCCCTGCCCCGCTTTTCCTGCACTTTTACAGGCCCGGAGCCTTTCTCAATACTAAGTGTACATATAAAGTCCCCGGAAGTCTTTACTTCGATTTCGATCACTCCCTGGCTTGTGTCAGATTCAACCGCGGCCTTCTTCAGGGAAACGGAACCAGCGCATTGGGCCGATGCATTGAAGCAGACCCCGGCAAAAAAAAGGAGAAAGATGCCAACCAAAAAATACCTTCGAAGTTCAGGCAGGTTCATTTCAGGTATAACGTTAGTACGTGATAAATAACCTTCAAAAAAGTATTGTAACCAAGGCTTTACCGACTAAGGTCTCGAATAAACGTCTGACGTAAGGCCTAGAAAAAACTATTACCCAATGCAGGTAATATTTAGCTTAAAAAGTCACGTTTTCACCAATGTTGAAATCTCCTGTTGAGGATCTCGCTCATCACTACCGCTTTCTTCCATCCTTCAGGATCATCAATGTCAAGATACCGCTCAAGTACGGGCCGTTCTTCCTCAACCTCAAACTCCTTGAACTTACCATACTCTACCTGCCTGGTCTTCGCTTCAAGGGCCATGGTCTCTTCAAGAGAAGGTCGCTGTAACGCGATCCGTTTGCCTTCCTCGTACTCGCGATAGACTCGTTGCTCCGGACTGTAATCAACTTCCTCCAGGCTTTGCTCCTCTTCGCCGATCTGGTCGTCGTAATCGACGTAGGTCTGCTGCGGCTCAACCTCTTCATACCTGCGAGGCGGGGTCGATTGCTGTTTCGGTTGTTTGGCTTCCGTGATCTCCCTGAGCAACTCCTCGAACGTCATTTGACGCTGGGGCTGACCCGTCGTCCTTTCTTCACTGCGAGCCCGGCCGGGCGGCGGGGTACCGACTTCCC
>CAZIAG010000318.1:0-3054 GCA_964537375.1 uncultured Roseivirgaceae bacterium | reverse complement strand
CGCCAGCCTTTTTCAGCGCTCTCGTCACCAAATAGACAACGGCAAGGAAGATGTAGAACCAAAATGAGTCCATCGAATCAAAAGTAGGAAAAATATTCGAAAAAACGCTATTCAGCAGCATTTCAGGGCGTTGGCCAGCGACTTTCGAGATCGCCGGTTTTTTCATTTGAATTGCTGTCAGGGGCGGATTATCTTTGCCGACTTATCTCTTTAAAAGTGGCCTGATATGGACCGGGGCTGGTCTCCCAACCGACCTCAAACGGCTGCAATGCAAAGGGACTTTTTAACCACTACAACCACTAAAAAGCATGCAATTAGCGAAACTGGAGATTAAAGGCTTCAAGAGTTTTGCCGACAAAGTTGTGATCAATTTTGATGAGGGGATCACGGGCATTGTGGGCCCTAACGGGTGCGGAAAGTCAAATATCGTGGATTCGATCCGATGGGTGCTTGGCGAACAAAAAACGAGCGCGTTGCGGTCGGAGAAGATGGAAAACGTCATCTTCAACGGCACCAGTCAGCGCGCACCCCAGCAGATGGCGGAAGTTTCGCTCACGATCAACAATACGAAGAACATCCTCCCGACAGAATATTCACAAATAACCATCACGCGTCGGCTTTACCGCAGCGGCGAAAGCGAGTACCTCCTCAACGGCGTGGTTTGCCGCCTGAAAGACATTACGAACCTGTTCCTTGATACCGGGGTGGCTTCCAATAGCTACGCTATCATCGAGCTCGGTATGGTCGACGACCTGCTCAATGACAAAGACAACAGCCGTCGGGCATTGTTCGAGGAAGCCGCGGGGATCTCGAAGTTTAAGAAACGCAAAAAGGAAACCCTCAAGAAACTCGAGGACACCGATGCCGACCTGGAACGGGTCGAAGACTTGCTCTTCGAAATCGAAAAGAATATGAAAAGCCTGGAAAAACAGGCAAAACAAACCGAGACCTACTATCGCATTAAGGAAGAATACAAACAAAAGAGCATCACGCTCGCCAAGGTCGTCGTCAACAAGCAAAAGGAGAATTTCAATACGATCCAGGACAAGATCTCCGCAGAAAATGATCGCAAGGTGGCGTTGACGTCGGATATCGCTGAAAAAGAAGCCGCCATCGAAAAAGCCAAAGCCGACCTGATCCTGAAAGAAAAAACCCTTTCCAGCAGGCAAAAGGCGATCAATGAGTTCGTAGCAAAGATCCGCCACTACGAAAGCGAAAAGCAGATAAAGAATGAACGCCTAAAATACCTCAATGACCGCGCTGCCAGCCTGAGGGAACAGATCGAACAGGATCGCAAGAGCAACGAACGCGCGCGTTTCAGCATTCAAAGCCTGGAAACCGAAAAGACAAACGCTGAACAGATCCTCCAGGAGATCAGCCATAAACTTGAAGCGCTGAAAGCGGAGTATGAAGAGCAAAAACGCAAGACCGGCGAGCTCCAGCAGCAAGCCGATTCACTGCGCCACCGTCAGCGTGAAAAACAGGAGGAAAGCTTCCAGATCAACAAGGCCGTCGAAATCCGCGATATCCAGGTTTCCTCGCTGAAACAGGAACTCGAGCGGACCGCGTCCGACTCGCACCAGCAAAGTGCTAGCCTGGTGGAGTTTGAGACCAAACTCGTCGACCTCCAGGCTGACATCAATAAAAAGACTGAGGCTCTCGAAGCCTTGAAAAAAGAAGAAGAGGAAACCCAATCGCGGGCGCTGGATGCGGAAAAAACCATCGAGATGATTCGCGAGGAAATGAACGTCACCAGCCGAAAACTGGACGCTCGCCAGAACGAATACAATCTGACCAAGTCGCTCGTCGAGAACCTGGAAGGATTTCCCGAAGCCATCAAGTTTTTGAAGAAAAAGGTGGCGAAGAACGCCCCCCTCCTCTCCGACATCCTTACGACATCAGAGGAATATCGCGTGGCCATTGAAAACTACCTCGAACCTTACCTCAACTATTATATCGTTGACCACGAGGCCGAGGCCTACGAGGCCATCAACATCCTCAGCGATGCATCAAAAGGAAAAGCTCATTTCTTTATCCTCGACGCATTCGAAAAGTTTGAACCGTCGTCAAGCCGAATCTATTCAAACGCGTTCCCGGCTACGGAGATTATCGAATTCGATCCGAAGTACAAGAAGCTCATGTCATACATCCTGGACAGGGTGTATATCTACGAGGGCGACGTCAAGAACATTCCCGCTACGGATGAAAATACCTTCATCACAAAAAGCGGAAAGGTCACCCGCCGCAAATACAGCATCTCGGGGGGGTCCGTAGGATTGTTTGAAGGCAAAAAGATCGGTCGTGCCAAGAACCTTGAAAAGCTCGAAAAGGAGATCAAGGAACTGACGACCAAACTCGAAGAAATTCGCGGCAGCCTGCTGGTCAAGCAGAACGACCTGGAAAAGCTGCGCAACAACAAACTTCGCCAGCAGATCGAAGATCTTCAGAACGACCTTCGCCAGGTAAACGAAGAGTATGTATCCATTCGCACCAAGCGCGAACAGTTCTCCACCATGCTGTCGAACGCTGACCTGCGTCGTGAAGATATCCTGGAAAAGATCGACACGCTGACCAAGGAACTCGACGACCTGAAGCCGAAGGCAAGCCAGGCACAGCATGAACTCGAGGAACTGGAAGGACGTGTTGCCGAGCTCAACGAAACGCTTACCGGCAGCAACGAACTGCTCAGCCAAAAGTCATCCGCCTACAACGAGCAAAACATCTTCTTCCACCAACAGGAGAACCGCGTAAAGAGCATCGACCAGGAGATCCGCTTCAAGCAGGAATCCATGGAACAAAGCGCTCAGCGGATCGAAACAAATACGGAAGAGCTGCGGAAGAACGAAGACGAGATCAAGCAGATCATCGAAACCACCCAATCGAATGACGATGAACTGCTGGGCATGTATGCCGAAAAGGAAGAGATGGAAAAAGGTCTCGGCGAAGCTGAAAAGGAATACTACGATGCCCGTGGGCAAATCGACCAGGTAGAAAAGCAACTTCGGGAAATACAACATGCCCGCCAGAATATCGACACGCTGCTGATGGAGCTTC
>CAZIAG010000317.1:0-5049 GCA_964537375.1 uncultured Roseivirgaceae bacterium | reverse complement strand
CCGGGGGAGTAACATCCGGCGCATCGGCCACGACGAACCGCCAGGTGGTGTTGTCCGAGATGCCAGCAAAAGGATTTTCAAATGCATCAAGGAAAGCGTCGGCATCAATATTGACAAAATATGTCTCCAGGTAGTCAAGCGTCACCGAAGGTGAGAAGGTAAACGAGTTGCCGTCAATTGATGCCTCAGTCACCTGCTCTGCGTACAGGACGTTGCCGGAGCCGAGGTGTCGGAGAGTAATATATTTTCCGCTTTGTGCGGTGACCGGCTCATCGAACGTGATGACGAGGTTGATGTTTGTGGAGACATTCTCCTCGTTATTCGCAGGCGACAGCGAGGCGATATCCGGGTTCACCTTGTCCGGCTTGTCGCGGATGGTAAAGCGCCAGGTCGTTGTATTCTGAATGCCCGCCGCCGCGTTTCCAAAGATGTCTTTAAAGGCTTCATTATCCAAAACGATAAAATATGTCTCAAGGAACTCGAGTTTGATAGTAGGTGTAAATGAGATGGACGTACCGTCTTGTGTACCTGCGGTGACATCAATGGATTCAAGTGCCAGCACCGGATTGTTTGCGTTGAAAATCTTCAATGTTTTGCCCGACTGTGGAATAACAGGTTCGTCGAAAGTTATTGTCAGGAGAGTTGTTTCCAGGACGTCCGTGGCGTTGTTAGCCGGCGCGAGTGTTGCTCTAACGGGCGCTGTCTCGTCGTCGGGCAGCACAATGTTGCCGCTCTTCATAACCGGTAAGCCGCCGTCGAAGGTGGCATAGGCGCGACCATCGTAGGGATTGATATCGACGTCGGTGAAATGTTTGCCAGTGCCGTTTGCCAGTCCAACGCTTTGCCAGGTGTCGCCTTCATCACGCGAGAGCCAAAGGACACCATTGTATTGAGGGATAAAATAGTAACCGTTTGACGCGATGATCAGGTCGGTTCCCCCGGGAGCACCCTTGGTGATCCATTCGCTACCGTCGGTTGTTTCGAAAATCGCACCGTTGCTATCATACAGGATGACTTTGCCATCGCTAAACTGCACATTTCTTGGGTCGGCGGTAAAGGTTTGTCTTACCGCGGTGCCAAACAAGATTTGATAGAACTCATAGACGCTGGACGTGTAATTGTAAATGGTTACGTACAGGATGCCGCCGGGGTCGGCAGCCAGACTTGTAACTTCGAAGCTATTGTTCGGAGGCAGGCCGGAAATTGTCATCGGAACCCATGGAGCGAAGTTGTTACTGTAATAGAGGTCAGGCCCCTGCGCGGCGTAGAGGTTTACGGCATCCGGCGTTGCCATCAGATAGACGCACCGGTTGAAGGTGCCCCTTACCCAGGTGTTCCCATGGTCGTGCGACCTCCAATATTCAAAACAAGAGAAGGCCAGGTAAGTATCGTCCGGGAGCACCATGTATCTGTTGATATAAACGCTATCGATTTTCTCCCAGTCATGAAAGTTTGTACTCACGTAAGGGGGGCCATTCTCACGAGCATAAATTTTATTTTGGTTTGCAATGAAGATTCCTTTCGAGTAGGTAGGAACGATGCCGGTGTTATTAGGTGTGAAGCTGGTGCCCCCATCGGTTGAAACAAACACACCCTCGGCGGTTGCCAGGATCATTTTTGGTCCGTCCCAAAGCATGGTATACAAAGCGTTGTCGACAGTCTGGGTGATCATTTCCCAAGAGACGCCTTCGTCTGTGCTACGGTAAATCCGCCTTCCGTTGTCCCACAGGTAGCGTTCTCCACCAGGACCAGAAACTATTTCCGTTTCATAGTTAATGGCACCTATCATGACGTCTTTCAGGTTTCCTGTGAAGTCTTCCCACGTTTCACCCTGGTCTGTGGAGCGGTACAGCTCACGGCTGTCTCCCCACACAAAAATTTCGTTAGCCGTTGTGGAGAAGTTGGTCAGGTAGTCGAGCGACTCCGGAAGAGTCAACAGGGTCGGATTCGAACCGTCGAGGTCAAATCTTAGTATCTGGTATTTACCGATGCCATAATCATACATGGACACAAATACGTTGTCGGTCGTATTTACCGCCTTGTAGGGCTCCTGGTTGGAATCGAATTCATGCCGGGAAGGGCCGCATGTCACTCCTCCGTCGGTAGATACATAGACGTGGTAGCGGTTATTCTCGTAACCGGTAAAGGCGAGGTTTCCGTTGGGACGGCTCGAGAAATTATAGCGACCAACATTGTTTTCGGCTTTGTTTTCATCCCAAGTTGCACCGCCGTTATCGGCGGCAAATAAGCGACTGTACTGCGACAGCAGGATTCGGTCGCGCGTCGAGTCGTAGGCCACTGCATACGCGTATCCGAATGTCCCCGTAATATTTTGCCAAAGGCTAAGATCGTCGGACTTGTACACAGTTCCGTTTGAAAATCCGATGAATGCACCTGTCTTGGTTCTCAACAGTTTGGTGATCTCCGCGCCATATGGACCATTTGTTGGCTCCCAATTGAAGTCGATAAACGGAGGCAGCGATTCGGGGGGCACGATAAGGGAGGCTTCGTTCTTATACGCGGCATCAAAGGACGTTGCAGCATAGGAAATTCCCGTATTCGGGTCAGTGGCAATGTCGCGTATGAAACCTGTACCGGGTAGCGGCGAATTTATCCATGTAAGGCCGTCATCCTGCGTGGTATAAAATACATTGCTACCGTTACTTGATCCGATTGCGCCACCGGGCACTTCCATCAACACCTCATTGGCGAAGTTTGCCGTTGTCCAGGTTGCGCCACCATCGTCTGAAATGGAAATTTTAGCCCGGTCGCCTGCATAGATCTTTCCGTCAAGTACAAAAAGCCCGGTAAAGTAACCTGTATAGTCGGTCGGCAGGTCCAAAATTTTCGTTGCCGTGTTGGTGGAGAGTTCAATCTTGTAGAGCTGCCGGGTCCATACGTCATCCACGAAGGCTTCAATACCGATGAAAAGGAAGCCATTGTCGAACGCCATATAGGGGTATGCACTATACGAGTCGGGCAGGCCTGTGATGCTTGCCTTGATGTTGGTCCAAGGCGTTGTACCCTGGTCAGGAGTATAGTAAATGGCGTTTGACTGCAAACCGTACAGTTCGTTTGTGTTCTTTGCCACGACTGCGCTAACGCTGATGGAGGAATTCAACGACCAGTTCACGCCGTTATCGGTGGACAAGAAAATATCATTGCCATATGCAATTAGCTTCCCGTCCGGAAGTCTAAGAATATTTCTAATCGTGGCGGGGAACTCTTGTACATGCCAGGTGCTCCCCCCGTCATCTGAATAATGGACTGACTCGCCGATCAGATATATGCGTCCATCATCGGTGACCTCGGCATAGTTGAAATTTGAATTGTGAATACCTGTTGTGCTTAGGGTCCATGTGGAGCCGCCATCGGTTGACTTCATAACGCCGCGCTCGTACGTACTCACCATGAACGTGCTGCCTCCGAGTGGCAACAAGTCCATGATGCTGGCGTTTGTGAACGGCCAGCTGGGAAGGGCGGTCCAATTCCCACCAAAAGACGTGGTGTAGAAAATTTTGTCTGTTTGATCCCGTTCTACAAAATAGAGCCTGCCGTCATTGGCGAATTCGATGAAGCTATTGCCCAGATAACTGGTCATGCTTACCCCATGCGTCGTCGTAAGATCGGTAGTCACACTAACCCAAGAACCTTCTTCACCCTTGCTTTCCGCTGGAGATCCAAGGATATTGTTCACGTATTGATCTTGATCATAATCATAGTAAGTCTCCTTCATGTAAAAATTGTCATTGGCATCAACTGCCAAAGATCGCAGCATGTAGGCAACCGATTGTCCGTGTACTTTTTCGAAATATTCATGTTTCCAGGTGCCGGTATCCGGGTATAGATGGCGATACACATCGCCGGAATAATAATCTGAGAGCAGGATATCGCCATTCGAGTTTGTGACGATGCTTCGGTCAGAATATATGGCACCGTTGTAGATCCTTTCCCACGTCACCCCTTGGTCGCTGGAGATGTACACACCGCTCCATCCGCCAGCGATAAAATCGCCGCGCTGACTCTCGAAGATGATGTTGCCGGAAAAGCCGCTTGACGTGTTGGTGCGTGTCCAATTTGTCCCGTTGTCGGTCGTAACAAACATCCTGTACGAGTCAGCCACATACACCGTGCCGCCCTTCGGAATAACTGCCAATGGGTTAATATTCGTTGGCCCGAACAAACTCCATGTGGCGCC
Source organism: uncultured Roseivirgaceae bacterium (assembly GCA_964537375.1). Classification (GTDB taxonomy): domain Bacteria; phylum Bacteroidota; class Bacteroidia; order Cytophagales; family Cyclobacteriaceae; genus Chryseosolibacter. Next base: position 851 of record CAZIAG010000317.1, on the reverse strand, counting down.
GTTATCTGTGGATCTATACAATTTTGGTGTTCCGTTTCTCGACATTGCATAGAGATGGGAATTGATCTCGTCCTTAATAATTTGGCTCACTTCACCGCCTGAAGGGCCGTTGAGTGCCTGCCATTGGGCCGTAACCAGAAAAGGAACCAGGGTCAGGGCCAGCCAAAGAGTAAGTCCTTTCTTCATCATATTCATAGTGGTTGACAGGTTTCGAATCAGTTACCCGATGGAAGTTCAGGGTCAGGAATTCCGGTTTCCTTCGGCTTTGGAAGCAGGAGATAGACCGCTGCCCCTGCGGCCAGCGGAAGGGCTTTTATGTAAAGGGGAATTTTCTGCGTTACGCTAAACTGTGGTGTCTCGACGCTGAGCTGATTGTCGCGCGAGTCGATGAATCGGATCGTGTAATCCTTTCCCGGTTTCGCTTTGGCGGGGAAAGTCAGTTCATACCTTCCATTGTTCGGCACGACGTCTGCGAAAAGCTGTTGATCGCCTTTGTACAGCGCGAGGTTTACCAGGTTCTGATTGCCAGGTTGCCAGGTGAAGACATAGGACTTGCCGCGCTTATATTTCTTGCGTGCGTTGAAGTTGGTTAGTCGAAGGAGGGGCACATAAACCCGTCCGCGAATTTCCAGCGAAATTCTTCCCTTGTACGGGCCGAGTTCCTCGCCGATATGCCAGACAATTTGCTTATCCGTGCCGGGCTTAATATCCCCACCTACATCGCCGGTCACCCGGGTTAACGCCGTGCTGAAATTGTTCTGCGATGAGAACAGTTGAATATGATAAAGGTGGTTCGGGTTGCTGTCGTCGAGGTCGTAGTGGACCACAATGTTGCGTCCGGCGATTTCGAC
>CAZIAG010000316.1:0-5051 GCA_964537375.1 uncultured Roseivirgaceae bacterium | reverse complement strand
CCGTGTGTCGTGTTCAATGCCGTCGGCCAGTGAATATTTTGATTCATACACGCACCCACCAATCATAAAATAGTGCCCGCCGAAAAATGTCTGCTCTGCCGTTATCTCAGCTCCGTAGTTTCTGCCGGTGCCCTCGTTAACAAGCGGTCCCTGCGACGCTTCTTCTAATTGGTTAATGACTGATACTCTTCCCTCCATCGGATGGTCGGGGTCGGAAACGGGTACATTGAACAGGTACTGATAAAAGAGACCAGACCGAAGCTTCAATCCTCGTTCAAATGAATGATTGAAGGCGATGTCCGTCATATGAGAGCGAGTCATGCCCAGATCGCCATTGCCGACCCCGCCATATACCTGGGGCAGTTGTATCTGGCTCACGAGCCCATATGCCCCTTCCACCGAAGACCTCGCGGATATCATATATTGGATTCGTGCGCGGGGTTCGGCCGAGAACGTCCTGTTGAACGTAAAATACACATAACGCCACCCAGCACCAACGATAAATTTCCGGCCAAGACCAACCGTGAGGTCGACGAATGGTTGAACGAGCCAACCGCTTCGATGTCCTCTATAACGTCGCTCAGGAGGCATCACATCGCAACCATAACATCCAACTTGAGTTGACGAAGCGATGGAATCATCAGAGAAATTGGCCATTACACCAAAGCCCCATACCACGTTGTCAGCCATGACCCTTTGGTAGTCGATCCGCGTCGAAAGCAGGTTATTCCGTTGAGAAAACTTATCGGCCAGGATGTACCATTGCGCATCGGCTATCTGGGACGACGCGACGGCATCTCTCTCCTGGTTCGCAACAGACCATGCCACGCCGCTAAAAAGTTTACCCCGTCCTATGGGGACTTTGTAGTTGACCCCGACCGCAACATTATCGGAACTGTATTCAATCTTATAACGATCCTTGTCGACCTCCCATTCGTCGGGTTCTTTGCCGCTGAAGTAGTTGCTCCCATCCCCCGCAAATCCGAACAGCGACCACTCTCCGAACTTTTTCGTGCGATGATTGAGATGAAAAGCAATATCCTGAAAACGGATTGCCTCATCACCAAAATCAATTCCCATCAGAGAAAGCAGCCCCACCGTGGAGTATCGGTAATTCGCAATAAAGGATGTAGTTTGCGCCTCATTCAGTGGCCCCTCCGCCGCCAGGTCGATACCGATCAGGCTCGCCTGTGCCGTGTACTCAACATCATTGGCGTTTCCCCGACGAAGTTCCATATCGATCACGCCTGCGTAGGCGTTGCCGTAGCGAACCGGCAAAGCGCCCATATAAAAGTCCGTTCGCCCGAGCATCTGCGCGCTGATAATGTTCACGCCTCCTCCGTTGGCCGCAGGCTTGTCGCTCAGTGTGCCCGCATTGGCCTGGTGATTGGGGTTTACGATGTCCAGACCGTTCAATCTCCACGACAAACCATTCGGCGAGTTGCCCCTGACCATGATTGAATTATTTTGGTCGTTAGTGGCTACGACACCGGGGTATGCCGTAGCCACACGCACGGGGTCAAAAAAATTCGCTGGAATGCGGAGTGTCTTCTCAATCGTAAGCGATCGTATGCCAGCGAGTTCAACATCAGTCCGTTGTCCGGTGATTTCCACCACATCAAGCGCCTCCGAAGTCGTTCGCAGCTGTGCTACCACATTCGAGATCTTTCCCGCAATAACCAACACCTCGTCCTCATAGGTGGCATACCCCTTGTAGCTGATTCTTATCCGATAACGCCCAACGGGGACCCGTATTCGAAAACGCCCTGATGCATCCGTGGTCGTGAGCACGTGTGAATTTTCCGCCTTGAACAAGTTCACGGAAGCTCCTTCGAGTGGCAAGGCGGTCAGTACATCGGAGACTTCACCGACGACCTCCTGAGTCGTGGTCTGACCGTTTGCCAGAATGGCCAACAGGATAAGCGCTAAAAGGAAACAACTTTTCACACGCGTTTTACTCCTACAAAAGTAGCATAGAAGGACCAAACGCCTTTACCTCCAGGCGCGAAACCCCAGATTAAAGTATCTTCTTCAGGTAGTTAATGGATGCCTCGACGCTCTTGATCGGTTCAGCGGGATACGATTCCTGCTCAACGTAAAAATGCTTCAGCCCGGCCTGTTCAGCCTTGACAAAGATCGCTTCCCAGTCGATACTTCCGGTGCCCACATCCGCGTTCCGTTGCCGGTCGTTTTTGTCCATATCCTTCACGTGCCATTGTTCAAACCGTCCGGGATATTTTTCAAAATAGGCCAACGGGTCCTGATTCGCATTCACGACCCAGTAAATATCCATCTCAATATGGACCAGTTCCGGGTCAAGCTCGGCCAGCATTAGGTCGAACGGCATCTGCCCTTCCATAGTTTCAAATTCGAAGGCGTGGTTATGGTATCCGAATCTGATGCCCGCGGTATTGCAAAGTTCCCCGGCCTTATTCAACGCTTCACAAACACGTTTGTAGTCGTCTATGCTGGTGCGGTCGGACTCGGCAAGGTATGGCACCACCATGAATTTCTGGCCTATCGCATTGGCGTCGTCAATCGCCTTTTGCCAACTATCGCTCTTTGCCTGGTCCAGGCTGTAATGTCCGCTTGTCACTTTCATACCAAGTCCCTTCACGAAGTCGCCAAACTCTTTGAAAGCCATCCCAAATATTTTCCCATCGAAATAGGCGAAGGTTTCAATCTTCTCGTATCCGAAGCTAGCCACTTTTTCAAGTACACCTTTTGGATCACCCCCGATTGTATCCCTTAATGTATAGAGCTGAAGGCCGGGCGCGTTTCGTTCCACCGGTGCGCAGCCTTTGAGGAAAAACATTCCGGCCGTTGCGGCAACCGAGGTCTGAATAAAGGCTCTGCGTTTCATAGGTTCTGGTTTAGGTTATCGACATATAAAAAAAAACAACCAACACTGGTTTATTCTCCAGGTTCCCCAATGCCGGTCATAGCATAGCGAATCCCTTCCCACACGTGTTTCAGAAACAGGGAATCAGAATAACTTTCCGAAGTATGGCCAAGTCCCGTATAGAACGCTCTGCCACCCTCGAACTCATGATACCAGGCAATGGGATGGTCTTCACCATGCTGACCACCCTGATAAGTTGCCTCGTCCAAAATATAGATCACGTTGATGTGATTTGTAATCTCCTTGTAATTATACCATTCATCGCGGCGTGTCCATTCATCTGGCGTCGGGTTACCCCCAAAGTCCCGCACACGGCGCAGGGTTGCGTCCTGTATCTCCGGATGGTTATCAAAACGAGCGCCCACCAGCTGTCCAAACCATGGCCAGTCGTACTCGGTATCGGCCGCGGCGTGTATTCCCACAAATCCCCCTCCTCCATTGATATAGCGCCGGAAGGATTCCTGTTGCGCCGAGTCCAGCACGTCATTGGTAGTACTCAAGAATACGACGGCCTTGTAGCCTGGCAGTAGTTCGTCATTGAAGACCGATGCGTCCTCCGTAGTATCAACAACCACGCCATGCTCTTGTCCAAGGCTCAACAGCGCTTGCTTGCCGTCCCGTATGGATTCATGTCGATACCCCGAAGTTTTCGAGAAAACCAGAATACGGTCGGGTTGGTCCGTCTCACAAGAGGTGAATATCCACAAAAGAAGAAGCGTGATGTATCGCATTGCGGTCAGGTTGTCTCGTCTTCAGGTCCTAATCAGATGCCGTATCTTAATCACCCAATTTTTTGATCTTGATATTTCTAAACCAAACTCGGTCCCCGTGGTCCTGCAACGCGATGTGACCCTTTCTCGCTTTCCCAAAATCGGCCCATTGAGCAAATTTGCTTTCCTTGACCATCGCATCCCATTCGGGCGTGTGCATCCTAAACTCAACGACTTTTTTCCCGTTCAGCCAAAACTCGTAGTTTGCATCCTTGGATACGATACGGACCGCATTCCATTCCCCCGCAGGCTTCACGGTTTCTTCACTGCAGGGAATGAGGTCATACAGATCACCGGCCCGATGCTTGTATATCTTGGCATCCGGGTGACACTCGTTGTCAAGTATTTGCATTTCAGGACCGGTAAAGTAGGTTGCTGATATCCGAGGGTCCTCGATGACATTAAACATGATACCGCTGTTCCCGCAGGAGTCGATCTTCCATTCCAGGGCCAACTCAAAGTCCTCGAACTCTTCGTGCGTTATAATATCTCCTCGCTCCTCGCGTTCAGTGACGTCGGTATCAAGGTAGAGTTCGCCATTCGCAGCTTTCCATGCACTGCCCAGTCCATTGCTGTTAAAGTTCCTCCATCCCGTGGTGGTCTGTCCATCAAACAGCAAAATCCATCCATCTTTCTTCTCCTTCCGCGACAGGGTATTGTGTTGTGCGGATGCAGCCAAAGTAAACAAACTCAGGATGCTCCCTAGTATCATGGACGTTAGGCTAGCACACATAACTTGAGGTTCGTTTCGTTATTCAATATCCTTTGGTTTTTCACCATCAAGAGACAAGACATACATGGCCATCTTTTCGGCTTCGCCCGGCGAAATATCCGGATGCGCCGTCATAGGAATCTCACCCCATACCCCCTGACCTCCATCCCGAATCTTGCCCGCCAGGTAGGTCACATTGGCCTGTGTAAACTCGTATTTCTCCGCGACGGCCGTATGCGATGGACCGATCAATTTATTGGTTTGATGGTGACAAGTCTTGCAGTCACTGGCATCCGTGAGCGCCTTGCCTTGCGCGATTAACTCCTCCACCGGGGTTCCTTTCGCCGGTGCCGTTTCATAGGCACCATACGGATCCTCATCGCCTTCAGCATCGCTGGTTCCTTCTTCTTGTTTTCCACCACATGCGGCAAGCGCTACTGAAAGCAAACCCGCCATCACAAATTGTACAAATACACGTTTCATGTTCCAATCATTATCTGTTCAATACGCTTTTTTCGATCACGCGAGTCCCAGCGTCTTTCGATTCAACCGCTGGTCCTTGCCGGCCCCGGCAAAGTCGTCAAATGCCTTTTCCGTTACCCGGATCATGTGGTCTTTGATAAATTTTGCGCCCTCTGCAGCGCCCTGCTCGGGGTGTTTTATACAG
>CAZIAG010000315.1:0-5051 GCA_964537375.1 uncultured Roseivirgaceae bacterium | reverse complement strand
GTTCAAGCGGTTTCTCTCGGGTTCCCGGCTTTCGCTGAAGAAGGAGACGCCACGCAATTCCGGTGTCTTTATCGTTTCGCCCGACGTGGCGGCTGCGATCTTTAAGTCTACTCCGGATAAACTTGCAAAGGCCGCTAACGACGAAAAGTCAAGCGCCCTGAAGAAAATTAAGGAAGTCGATTTCGCTTACAAAACCTCGCTGGAATGGAAGACTGTCAAGAGTGACAACGTACTCGGTTACCTCGAAGGAACGGACAAGAAAGACGAGTTGCTGGTTATCACGGCGCACTACGATCACATCGGGAAATTAAGCTCTGGTGAAGGCGACCTGATCAACAACGGTGCCGATGACGATGGATCCGGAACCGTAACTGTATTGCAACTGGCGAAGGCGTTCGCAAAGGCAAAAGCCGACGGTCATGGTCCCCGCAGGAGTATCCTGTTTATGACAGTTACTGGTGAGGAAGAGGGATTGCTGGGATCCGAGTACTATTCTGATAATCCGATCTTCCCCCTCGAGAACACCGTTGTCAACCTCAATATCGACATGGTAGGTCGCAGGGATCCGCAACACAAGGACAGTGCACCCTATGTTTATGTGATTGGGTCAGACAAACTGTCAACCGAGTTGCACGAACTCAGCGAGCGCGTTAACAATACCTACACGAAGCTGATTTTTGATTACACGTACAACGATCAAAATCACCCGGATCGGTTGTATTATCGTTCTGACCACTGGAATTTTGCGAAGAAGAATATTCCGATCATTTTTTACTTCGACGGAATTCACGAAGACTATCACCGTCCGAGCGATGAGGTCGACAAAATTGAATTTGATCTCCTGGCACACCGGGCCAAGTGTGTTTTCTATACGGCCTGGGAGATTGCCAACAGGGAGCAACGCATCCTGCCAGACAAGGAGAACTAACGCAAAACAATACTACCTATTAAAGTGAAAAGCAGGTCAAGGGCCTGCTTTTCTTATTCGCAAACAACGAACCGATACACGAGCACACCACTCACCTTCAGCCCATCGTTGTAGAATACGAGCGCATAGTTCTGCCGTCGTAAATCAGAGTGAATCCTGTGAGCTCTGAGTATTCCCCTCGTCCCTCATTGGACCCTGGTCCTGATCGTACGTGGATGTCGTATCGCTTTCCGTTTCGTCCATGCGATAATCATTCGTAGTGGTTGTATCCGGTTCCACGGGTTGTCTGTTCTCCATGTTGTCCGTTCCTTCGTCGCGTTCGCTTGATCGCGTACCACCATCACCACAGCTAAACGCAAAGGCGGCCAGCATTATCAATAACAGCTTTTTCATGTCTTACTCTTTTTGGTTGAACAATGTTTTTCGACCTGCTTTTGCAGCCACGGCTTAAAAAAAATTATTATGCCAAACGCGCCCTGTTTGTTTAAAGGCACATTTGCCCGCATGCAACGATTTGGGGCAAGCCGGTGCAGCGCTCGCCCGAACGCAATTGGTGAGAATTAGTTTACCCAATCAAGCCTGGCAGACGAGATGGCAAGAGCGGGAAAAAGAATCAGTCGAAAGGAACGTTGACGTGGCGTTCGGCGTGATAAGACGATCGAACGAGCGGCCCCGATTCAACATACTTAAGTCCGCGCTTGAGACCTTCTTCGCGGTACATTTCGAATGTTTCCGGGTGAACGTACTCGATTACTTCGTGATGAAGTCGTGTAGGTTGCAAGTATTGTCCGAGGGTTAGGATCATCAGGCCGTTAGCCGCCAGGTCATCCATTGCCTGGAACACCTCTTCTTTGGTTTCGCCAAGGCCAAGCATAATGCCAGACTTGGTTCGCTTTCCGGCTTCGCGAATCCGGCGAAGTTGCTCAAGGCTTCGATCGTATTTGGCCTGTGGCCTTACGTTGCGATAAAGCCTTCTGACGGTCTCCATGTTGTGAGAAACAACCTCCTGGCCGCCTTCGATCATTCGATAAAGAGCATCCCAGTTTCCTTTGGTGTCGGGGATGAGTGTTTCAATGGTCGTTTCGGGACTTACCTTTTTTGTTTCGACCACGGTTTGATACCAAATCTCGGCGCCGCGATCCTTGAGCTCGTCGCGATTGACAGAGGTGATGACCGCGTGCTTGATTTGCATTAGCTTGATCGCTTCAGCGACACGCCGTGGTTCGTCAACGTCGTATTCTGTTGGGCGACCGGTTGCGACAGCGCAGAACGTGCAGCTTCGTGTACAGATGTTTCCAAGTATCATGAATGTTGCTGTGCCCGCGCCCCAGCATTCACCCATGTTCGGACAATTGCCACTCTCGCAGATGGTGTGAAGCCGGTAGTTATCCACCAGTCTTCGAACACGCGCATAGTCGGGACCAACAGGCAGTTTGACCCTCAACCAATCGGGCTTCTTTCTGTGCTTGTGTTCGGGCGGAATAACGGGCAACTCAATCATGGGGGAGCATCGGTTTCTCTACCGGCTATTCAGGTAAATGAAATTACTTACCGATAAGTTCCCGGTATTGGTCCGCTGTAAGGAGGTTGTCGGTTGATCCTTTGATTTCGACTTTGATCATCCAACCTTCACCATACGGATCTTCGTTGACTTTCTCGGGACTTCCATCGAGCAGAGGATTAACCTCAAGGACCTTTCCCGTGACCGGCATATAGAGATCGGACACGGTTTTGACGGCTTCCACCGTACCAAAAACGTCGTGTTCATTTACCTCCTGACCCACGCTCGTAATATCGACATAGACGATATCGCCGAGTTCACCCTGGGCAAAATCGGTGATGCCTACAATAGCGGTGGTTCCATCAACCTTGATCCATTCGTGATCCTTGGTGTACTTGAGTCCCTCTGGAATATTCATTGAGATTATCGAGTTATTTCGGCCCAAAAATAAGGAATTTCCTGATTGGCAAACGGTTGCTAAGGGGAAATCGGAGTAATGCCGTTAAGTAACGGCTTCCGGGCCGTTCCAATGGAAAAAGTCTTGATTGGGGACGCATGCAATAGCTGAAGTCGGTGAGAGACCGTTTCGGTGATTCTTTAGACGGCTATTACGATAATAAACACGAACTCCACCTATTTCATAAGAAAGCTTAACACGCGCCGTGGGTTCTACGGCGCAAGACTGAACCGCAACTGCACGCCGAAACGCGTGGTGGAACGGGGATACGAGTTGGTGACGAACGGCTCATTGATCGTCCTTTCGAAATACGCCTGCAGGGTAAGTTTCTGATTCACGTTGTAGCTGACGTTTGGTCTCAACTGGAAGTTCACGTTTCCGTTCGTGATCGTGTTCGGTGCGGAGATCTTGCGTTGTATCGTCTTGGTTTCGCTGATGGTCAGCATCATCTTGAACGTAACGTCGTTCTTTAATACGATCGTACGCCCTTCGACCTTGAACGGCAAGCGCATATTGGCCTTGGTATAACCGATATCGATGGTGACGTCCCGCGACGTGAGTTCCGTGACCTGGGCATTGGGGATATTGAGGGCGAGTTCTCGTTTCGTATTGTAGTCGGTGCGCACCTGGAGTCGGCTCTTCGTCCGGAAACTCAATCCAATGAGGGGTTTCATTTGCTCGGAGATCAGCACCTGGCTGATGACATAAACCGGGAGGAAATTGCCATCTTCATCGAGGCCACCGAAATATCTTCGGTTGTAATCTTCCACGGGGCGGTTAATGGCCAGGCCTTCATTATTCCCCAGGGCCAGTGTATTCGAATAGTTCAGCACCGTGTATGTTGAAGCATATCCGTGAGAGATGGTCACAGCTTGAAAGATATCTTTCAAGCGTCCCAGCTTGCCCAGACCAGTGTAGTCGATGCGCCAGTTTGGCATAGGCGTGCTCGGGAAAGGACTGAGGCTTACGCGGCTCGCGTCCTGGCCGGTGTACGCCGCGATGAACGAAGGAATCAACACATCCTGCACGGTATCAATCTCCGGGACACCGACGAGCGCACCGAAACGATTTCGCACGACGCCGAGGTTCTCCTCGAATTTTTGGAAGACATTGGACGACACGTCCCTGTTCGTTCTGTCAAATGCGGTATTGATGGAAAGTGTGGAGATCGCATACGTTCCGCTTCGACTGGGATTAAGCGACACGTGCGTGTTCCCGTCGAAACGAAATATTTCCTGGAACATGGCGGTCACGTCCTTCTTTACATCAAGGGTGATCTTCAGGTCGGATGCCGGCTCAACGTTACCCTTGAGATTCCACTTCTCAGCCTTGACCTGGCTGAAAGGCATGGTAAGTTCAGTCGCGTCCGTGATCATTCCCCGATTGGCGAGGTCAAGACGGATATTGGGATCCTGGTCTCCCAACACAAAACGCCAACCCGGTGCTTTCCAATGTTCATCCATGCCGAAGAACCTCGGCGTGCCCACAAACCCAGGGAGGATCGTTCCCTGCCCGAGTGTGTACGTTCCGTTGATTGATCTCAACGACATGAGAAGCCGGAAAAATCCCTTGACGAGACCGGGCGGCGATTTCACCGTATCGGGCGCAGGCCGCGGTGCGGGGGTTGGCCTGCCTGGCTGTGGTCTTGCCGGAACAACGGGCCGGGGCGGCGTATTGAGTTCCTTGAGGAAGGAGATCTTGTTATAGAGCTTCACCATGTCCACCTTGCCGGTGACGTTGTGATCTCGGTTGTTTTGGATCGTGTTCTTGAAGTCTAGTTCGTCAGGGATATCCTGCAGGTTGTCCCTCTCTGCAATTTCATCGGGGATATTTACCGGACCTGCCGTCCACCGGTATGCCGCCTGACCCCGGTAGTCGGCGCCGAGCCAGTCCGTTATCGGGAACTTGTCTAAGGGCAGGGTGTAGTTCAATGTCACGGTCTGGTCGAACCTTTTCATTCTACCCAAATTCTTGATGTTGGTGATCACGCTGTCGCGCTCCCATTTCAGATCGAGGTCGCCCGTAGGTTCATCGATTACAGCGTTGGCCATCGCCATGTACTCGAGGGACAAACTCCGCGACAAATTCCACCGCATGTTATACTGGCGGTTGAACGTAAAATACTTGAGGTAGTTGGGTGGTGAGTCGACCCCTCCGGCATTGCG
>CAZIAG010000314.1:0-5072 GCA_964537375.1 uncultured Roseivirgaceae bacterium | reverse complement strand
TTTGGCGTTGTCCCAGGCGCCTCCGGCATTGGACTGGAATATTCCCATAAGCACACCGGAAACGGTAACCCCCGCCAGCAAGCCGCCCAGCACTTCGGGGCCGAATGAGAATCCCACGATGACAGGGACCAGCAGAGCAAGGGCTCCAGGAGCGATCATTTCGCGGATCGATGCACGAGTAGAAATGGCGACGCATTTCTCGTATTCCGGCTTCGCTTTGTACTCCATGATGCCCGGGATCTCCCGGAACTGGCGGCGTACCTCGTTAACCATATCCATCGCGGCCTTCCCTACCGCGGCAATCGCCAGCGAAGAGAAGATGAAAGGAATCATTCCCCCAACAAACAAACCCGCGAGGACAGGCGCTTTATAGATGTCTATCGTAGTGATTCCCGATACACCGACGAACGCGGCAAAAAGGGCCAGGGAAGTAAGTGCAGCTGATGCGATGGCAAAACCTTTGCCGGTCGCGGCGGTCGTGTTTCCAACCGCATCCAGATTGTCGGTCCGGTGACGGACTTCTTCCGGTAGCTGGCTCATTTCGGCGATGCCACCCGCGTTGTCAGCGATTGGACCGAATGCATCGATTGCCAATTGCATGGCCGTCGTGGCCATCATACCTGCGGCTGCAATGGCCACACCGTAGAGACCGGCGAATTCGAATGAGCCCAGAATACCTGCCGCCAGCACGATAATCGGTAACACCGTCGATTCCATACCGACGGACAACCCGCCGATGATGTTCGTAGCGTGACCCGTACCAGACCGTTGTACGATGGAGTTCACCGGGCGCTTGCCCATTGCGGTGTAATACTCGGTGATCATGCTCATCAATGCGCCGACGACCAAACCGATAATGATGGCAATGTATACGTCGGTCGAGGTGAACGTTGTCCCGCGGTGGGTAAGTGTTTCGGGCAACAGGTACACAACGGCAAAATAGGAGGCGATGGCGGTGAATACGATCGAAGACCAGTTACCGATATTCAATGCATTTTGAACACTATCGGTTTCATTCTTGATTCGCACGAACCACGTTCCGACAATAGAGAAGATCAGCCCGATACCGGCGATCATCATCGGCAACAGCACAGGCGACAGCCCGCCGAACTGGTCCGTACTGGCGTCAATCTCCTGGCCGAGAACCATAGTGGCAAGAATGGTGGCTACATAGGAACCGAAAAGGTCGGCCCCCATACCTGCAACATCTCCGACGTTGTCACCGACGTTATCGGCAATGGTCGCGGGGTTGCGTACATCATCTTCCGGTATTCCTGCTTCAACCTTTCCCACGAGATCAGCGCCTACGTCAGCAGCTTTTGTATATATCCCTCCGCCGACACGGGCGAACAAGGCTATCGACTCCGCACCCAGAGAGAATCCCGCAAGTACTTCAATGGCTTTCTTCATGTCGATGCCTGTTGCGGCCGCTCCCTCGGGAACAAAGATGTGGTAAAACACAATAAACAAACCACCGAGGCCCATTACGGCAAGTCCAGCCACCCCGATACCCATCACCGAGCCACCGGTAAATGATACGCGGAGCGCTTGCGGCAGTCCCGACCGTGCAGCATGTGTCGTCCGCACGTTGGCGCGCGTTGCAATCTTCATTCCGATATAACCGGCTACGGCCGACAGAACCGCACCGATCAGGAATGCTACCGCGATAAGCGGATCGGAATCTTCCACCAACGTGCCTGACCACCCAAGAAGGATAGCGGCAATGACGGCGAAATAGGCCAATATCTTCCATTCCTGCCTGAGGAAGGCCATGGCGCCACGCGCGATGTACCCGGCGAGTTCCTGCATTGTCGCGTCACCCGCATCCTGCCTGTTCACCCACGCCGACTTAATCGCCATGGCGATCAACCCCACGACACCAAGCGCAGGAATCAGATAAACTATGTTGTTCATTGTTTGAAGTTTTGTGCGATCTGGTTATTCGACAAAAAACCATCCGAGTATTCCGGATGGCTCAAAATTTGCGCAAAGATAGAATAACTCCAAAAACAGCCAAACATTCCCGTTACTTATGGAATGAGCGGGTCCTTCGTCAAATCCCGAACATCTGGCGAAGGCTTGCCCAGAGACGCTTCTTTCGCTCTGTGTCGAGGGCAGGAAGATCATCAGCCCGAATCAGCGAAAAACCCTGTGCCTGAACCACCTCATAACTGTTGATGCCGGGAGCTTCACTTCCGAAGACGAGCACCGCCGACGTGATCGAAGGATTGATGTCGACGAGATCAATGGTTTCTCTTACGACGATGCGAGCCGAAGCAAGTGTCCGCCCTATCCCCGCGAGGATCTTTCCCAGCAACTCCTTTTCGTCCGGGGTATATGAATCCCAGGACCGGCAAAGAACTACTTCGAGTTCTGCGGGTATTGCATAAAGTTCCTCCTGAAAAAGTAGAGACGTTTGATTCACGGCTGCGTCTTTTTAATGTCGAACAAGGATTTCAATTCATTTGCGTCGTGCGGGTTCATGCGACCCGCGAGAATGAGTCGTAGCTGACGCCTTCTCAATGCACCGTCGTACAACGCTTTCTCCTCATCAGTCTCTGGTTCTACTTCCGGTACAGGCGTTGGCTTGCCATTTCCGTCGACGGCTACAAACGTAAAGTATGCACTGTTGCTGTCGATCTTTTTCCCTGACGGGATGTCCTCTGCGTCAACATCAATACGCACTTCAACAGAAGTGTTGAATGCGCGTGTCACGCGTGCGCGCAACGTCACTACGTTCCCCAACTGGATCGGATGACGGAATGAAATGTTGTCGACCGATGCCGTCACAACGATGTTGTTGCAATGCTTTTGCGCGGAGATGGCAGACACAATATCCATCCAGTGCATCAGCCTTCCACCCATCAGGTTGTTGAGCGTATTCGTGTCGTTCGGCAACACAAGTTCGGTCATGCTGACAAAGGATTCGCGAGGTGATTTCTTTCTGGGCGTTGACATAAACGGGATCTTGCTCGGGCGATGGTCGCTTGCGTGAAGACTTCCTCCAACGTTTGCGCCTCGCTACTAAATGTTAGTTCGCACAAAAATCAGAAAAAATACTTTGCAAACCACTCTGCCATTTTATTATTTCGGTTCTGCTATGACCACAGGCAAAAACAGTTCTCTCATCAACGCTTACGGGAATATTATTTCCCCTGCCTGCGGTTTTGCTTTCACTACCTCCTTCATTACTACGATTACGGGGTAACCCGTACGAGCTATTTTCCCCCAATACCGTGCACTTGTGCGTCCATTTCCAGGAAAAGGACCGTGTACTCCCGACAACAAACTGTTTATCTCACAAGTCTTAGCAAAATGAAAGTACTCAAGTTTGGCGGTTCGTCCGTCTCGAGCCCGGAGCGTATAGAGGCCGTCATCGACATAATCAAACCATACCTGTCTGGCGATGTGTGTATCGTCGTCTCCGCTTTCGGCGGAGTGACCGACCGTTTGATTCGGGTAAGCGACCAGGCTCTTAACGGAGATAGTGGCTACCGCGAAACCATTGATGAGTTACAGAACAGACACCTCACCGCGGTGCGCCAATTGATCGGCGTAAAACGCCAGGGCAGTATCCTGGCTCAGGTGAAGATCATGATCAATGAACTGGAAGATGTTCTCCATGGCGTATTTCTCGTGAAGGAACGGACTCCGCGAACCCTCGACTATATCATGAGCTTTGGTGAACGGTTGTCCGCGTTTATCGTAGCGCAGGCCATGAGTGACCGCGGTATCGCCGCCGAGTACCTTGATGCGCGGCACCTGATCCGTACCGACCATGAATACGGCCACGCACGTGTCGACTTCCAACAAACAAACAAACTTATCGTCGACCATTTCAAGCATCATACCGACCTCCAGGTGATTACGGGATTCATCGCTTCGTCGGATTCCGGTGAAACCACGACGCTGGGACGCAGCGGCTCCGACTACACAGCGGCTATTTTTGCCGGCGCTCTTCGCGCAAAGGCCCTTGAGATTTGGACCGACGTCGACGGAATGATGACTGCCGATCCGCGACTCGTAAGGAAAGCGTTTACGGTTCGGTCGATGAGTTATGAGGAGGCTATGGAACTGTCGCATTTTGGTGCCCGCGTAATATTCCCGGCGACGATGCAACCCGCAATGGTGAACCGGATCCCGATCCTTATCAAGAACACCTTCAACCCGGCATTTCCTGGAACCGTGATTCACGCGGAATCCGTCAATAGCAAAGTGATCAAGGGAATCTCGTCCATGGATGGCGTTAGTCTGCTGAATGTTCAGGGAAGCGGTCTCCTCGGAGTCGTGGGCGCTTCCATGCGCTTGTTCGCGGCACTTGCGCGCGAAAATATCAACGTCATTCTGATCAGTCAGGCGTCGTCCGAACACTCCATCTGTATCGCCGTCGAAAGCAACGCAGCGCGACGGGCAAAGACGGCCATTGAAAAAGAGTTTCTAAACGAGATTCGCAATGAGGAAATTGATCAGGTGCGCCTGGAACCGGACCTCGCGATTGTCGCCGTGGTAGGGGAGGGGATGAAACACAGTCCCGGGACCAGTGGTCGAATGTTTGGTGCCCTTGGACGAAACGGCATCAACGTGATGGCTATTGCGCAGGGCTCATCGGAACGCAACATCTCGGCCGTTGTCAGCCAGGCGGATGTGGCCAAAGCATTGAACGCTCTCCATGAAGCTTTCTTCCTTTCCGACAGGAAAGTGCTCAATCTCTTCCTGGCCGGTACCGGACTTATTGGCGGAACACTGCTCCGTATGATTCGGAATCAACATCGCCGGCTTTCACAAGAGAACCACCTAGAATTTAACATAGCCGGTGTGGCCAACAGCAAGCGAATGCTTTTAAATGAAGACGGTTTGTCTCTTGAGCATTGCGTTGAGAACATGAAGGCGGACGGCGAGGCAATGGACATGCAATTATTCGTTAATCGTATGATCGAGCTGAATTTGCCTAACAGTATCTTTGTCGATTGCACGTCGAGTGAGGAGTTGACGGAATACTACGAATCCATTCTGGCTGCGAGTATTTCTATCGTTACGCCGAACAAGAAGGCGAATTCAGGTTCCCAGGAAAA
>CAZIAG010000313.1:4590-5083 GCA_964537375.1 uncultured Roseivirgaceae bacterium | reverse complement strand
TTGTTCAATTTCGACTCTTTACGAAATTCGGTCGCATTAAGTAGCTGCCAGCAAATTCATCCCGTTTTTCCTTACACTCGCTTTCTTTTTAGTTCAAAGATGACTAACGTGGTGATAGTAAGTTGCCTATGCGCTACGTCGTCGCAGTCCCGTTGCTGTTGCTCCTGCTTATGACGTTCGTTTCAACACAGAACGACGTGTACGATGTTATTATTCGCAACGGCACTATTTACGACGGTTCCGGAAGCCTGCCCTTCCACGGCGACATGGCCATCCGCAAAGACCGCATCGTTCGCATTGGCGATCTCAGCGACGCGAAAGGCGCCACCGAAATTGATGCGACCGGGCTCGCGGTATCTCCCGGTTTTATCAACATGTTAAGCTGGGCAGATGAATCGCTGTTGCAAGACGGGCGCTCACTTAGCGACGTCAAACAAGGTGTGACGCTCGAAGTGCTAGGCGAAGGGTATTCGCCAGGCCCGGTAAGAAGACC
>CAZIAG010000313.1:0-4580 GCA_964537375.1 uncultured Roseivirgaceae bacterium | reverse complement strand
CCATTACGGACCCCAACGGACAGCCTGTGGACATCCCTAGGTGGGTATTTTTCATGGCTGACCAAAAAAGGCATCAGCACAAACGTCGCAAGTTTTGTCGGGGCGACAAGCATACGTATTTACGAATTGGGTTTTGACAAGCGATCTCCGACCGCACAGGAGATGGCGAGAATGAAAGCGCTCGTTCGCGAGGCGATGCAACAAGGTGCAATGGGTGTGGGCAGCTCCTTGATCTACCCGCCGGCCAGTTACGCTACTACTGGCGAGCTGATCGAACTCTGTCGCGTTGCCGCCGAGTATGGAGGCATCTACAGCACGCACCTTCGCAGCGAAGGAGACTTTATCCTGGAAGCTTTGGATGAAGCGATTCATATCTCACGCGAAGCCTCTATCCCGGTGGAGATCTATCACCTTAAGATCAATATAGAACGCAATTGGAACAAGATTGACGAGCTGCTGAACAAGATCGACAGCGCGCGAAAAGCCGGAATAAAAATCTCTGCCAACATGTACCCTTACACGGCGAGTGCCACGGGTTTGACCTCCCGGATTCCCCAATGGGTGCAGGCCGGGGGTGCACACGCCATGCGAACGAGGTTGAAGAACCCTTCAATCCGACGTCGTGTGCTATACGAAATGGAAGCGGGTATCCCCTATAAGAATTCGCACCCCTCCAAAGTGATGTTGACGGACTTTCGTCTTGACTCGCTGGATGAACTTTACCGAAACAAGACACTTGAAGAAGCCGCGGAAATTCACGGCAAGTCGGTGGATGAAACGACACTTGATTTGGTTGTGACCGACAAGTCGCGTGTCGAATGCATTTACTTCCTGCAATCTGAAGAGAATCTACGGCGGATCCTGGCTATGCCGTGGGTGAGTTTCGGCTCCGATGCCGGTTCATTTTCCGTCAATGAAGACGCTTCGAATGAAGAACCGCCGGTAGCGCATCCACGGGCATTCGGAACATTTGCAAGGGTCCTCGGTCACTACGTCCGGGAAGAGCGACTGATAACCCTTGAAGAAGCAATTCGACGGTTGACTTCCCTCCCGGCCGACAACCTGAAAATACCACAGCGTGGCCGCCTGCTCGAAGGGCATTTTGCCGACGTGGTTGTCTTTGATCCGAAAAGGGTCGTCGACAAGGCTACCTTTGAAGAACCTTGCGTCTACAGCGAGGGAGTCCTCCATGTTCTTGTTAATGGCGTTCCTGTGTTAAAGAACGGCAAACATACCGGGGCCAGGCCCGGGCGAATAGTTTACGGCCCCGCGTGGAAACAAGGAGAAACGAATTAATGCAAAAGGTACCCATCAGGCGGTGAAATGGAACCAAGGCGAAAAAAGCATCGACTACGCAGGCACCTCAATTAGCTTTTTTCTATTTTAGCCTGCGTTAACCCCATGCTAAGAGCCACCTTCATTGTTTGTCTCCTCGCGTTCATACTCGTGAAGCCAGCAAGCTCGCAGGATGTCAAGAGCCTGATGGCAAAAGCTGATCGCGCCTTCAATCGAAAGGATTACGGAAATGCATTGGAGTCGTATCTGCAAGTCTTGAAGGCGCGCCCGGACGACGCGCTCACGCATTTCAAGGCAGGCGTTTGCTTATTGCAAAGCAACCGCAAAAGCGATGCGTTGGGTCATCTTGAAACCGCTTACAAACTCAAACCCGATGTAGACCAGGACATCGACTATCACCTCGGCCTGGCTTATCAAAACAACCACCAGTTTAGCAAAGCGATTGAACACTTTGCCACGTTTGGCAGGAAGAACCGTCGTTTGGATGAAATCGCCCAGCACAAAATCAGAGAATGCCAGATCGGCGATTCACTCTCCAGGCATCCGGCATTCGTAGAGATCACAAACATTGGGGCCGTAGTGAACACTTCCTTCCACGAATATTCCCCATTGGTATCCGCCGATGGAAACACCATGATCTTCACTTCGAATCGGTCAGACGACTCATACGCAATTAAGAGTTCTACCAATTTTGAAGACATCTATATTACGCATCGCGTCAATGGCGTTTGGCAGTCACCCCGGCTGATCAGTCCGAACATCAACATCAAGTTCAACGACGCCGCAGCATCCCTTTCCCCCGACGGAAAAACTTTATTCCTCTACTACGAAGAAGGTGCCGGTGACATTTACACGTCTAAACTGGGCGAAGATGGATGGGGCGTTCCGGAACCTTTGAACAGCAACATCAACCATCCACTGTACTGGGAAACCTCCGCCTGCGTCTCGGCAGACGGTAAACGCTTGTACTTCACGAGCAATAGGCCCGGCGGATATGGAGAACTCGATATATATGTCAGCGAACTTGGCGACGACGGGGAATGGGGCAAGGCCGTCAACCTCGGCCCGGTCATCAATACACCGCTTCACGAAGATTCGCCATTTATCCACGCCGATGGCGTGACGTTATATTTTTCATCCGATGGACATCCCTCCATGGGAAGCAACGACATCTTCCGTTCTACCCTGCAAGACGGCAAATGGACCAAGCCGGTGAACATGGGATTCCCAATCAATTCGGTAGAATACGACGGTTTCTTCGTTTTGTCGGCCGACAAAAAGACTGGCTACTTTTCGGCGTTGCGCAGCGACGGCTTCGGCAACGCCGACATCTACGAAATAAAGTTTGTTGACCCACCACCAAAGGAACCAGAACCTGAACCCGAACCCGAACCTGAGACCATTGTTCTTGAGACTGTGCCGCAGGATGAACCTCAACACACGGTTGCCGAATTGGAAGCACCTGAGAAAACAGAGGAGGAGCCAGACTTCGTCGATCCCCTCCTCGCTTTGCATAAGGACATGCAGGTGGTGACTGTCTTGAAAGGACAAGTGATCGACGAAAAAACGGCGAGCCCGCTCGGCGCAACCATTACGTTGGTCGATAACGCCACGCAACACGTCTTATCGCGCATCCGTTCCGACCCGGAGACCGGCAGGTTCGAGCTGATCATTCCCCATGGCGGCAACTACGGGGTAGCTACTGAACGAAGTGGTTACTTGTTCAACTCGATCAATTTCAACGTGCCGGCGTTTGCGGAATACCAGGAGATTGATGCGCACATTTTTATGGTGAAAGCGGAGATCGGATCGAAGGTCATTCTGAAGAACATATTTTTTGATGTTGGCAAGGCCGAGATCAAGACCGAATCCCTCGCGGAACTGGAAAACATACGCCAGCTGCTCCTTGAAAATGAACGCCTGAAGGTTCAAATCAATGGTCACACCGACAATACGGGTAATGCAGAACTGAATATGGCGTTGTCCATTCGTCGCGCCCAGGCGGTGGTAGACTATCTCGTAGGGAAGGGTATTGAACGCGATCGCCTGACGGCTCGTGGTTTCGGCGCTGAGCGACCGCTCGTCTCAAACGACGATGAAGAGGAAGGCCGGGAAATCAACCGCCGGACCGAAATCGAGATTGTCGAGATCTAGGATAATTGAAGATCAGTCGTAACCGGGCTTCGTTCAGCCCCCGCCGATGTGCGGTTCGGAATCTTTACGACGAAGGTAGTGCCCATCCCAAAAACAGAATCCACCTGAACCGAGCCATTGAGCTTGTCGATCGTCTCCTTCACGATGTAGAGACCGAGACCGGCGCCTTCGCTTCGCTCCGTCGCCCGGAAAAACATGTCAAATATCCGCGATATCAGGTCGTCCGATATACCGATACCATTGTCCTTTAATTTCAGTTCTAGTTCGTCATTGGTGATTTTCGCGACGATATCGATCCGCGACGATTCCTTGGCGCGATCGTGATACTTGATCGCATTTGAAACAAGATTGTTCAGGATAAGTGACAGTCGGTACGCATCGGTATAAAGTTCGGCGCCTCCTTCCAGCTTAATGGTCTTTTCAATCCGATCCCATCCGTCGATGTACTTGAGCTTTTCAAAGCTCTCGCTTATCATTTTACGAAGATCAACCTTTTCGATGTTGAGCTCACTCCGGGCATTCCGGGAATAATCGAGTATCTCCCGCAACGTTTCGTCGAGCTTATGGATGCTGTTCTGCATCATCGCGAAATAGCCATCCAGCGCAAAGTCCTTCTTCTTATTTTCGATCTGCACAAGGTTCAGCAGTCCGAGGACGGACATCAATGGCGCTCTCAGGTTATGGGAGACACTGTACACGAAACTATCCAGCTCCTGATTGATTTTCCTCAGCTCCTCGTTTTGTGTTCTGAGCGCCTGTTCCGCAGAATGCCGTTTTTGTTCCTGCATGCGTTGACGCAGCGCATTTTGTATCGCCGACGGCAAACGTACAAGATTCGATTTCAAGACATAGTCGTCGGCACCTTGCTTCAAGCAGCTCACGGCGAACTCTTCCGAAACGGTTCCCGTCACAAGAATAAACGGAATATCGAGGCCTACGCGTTTGCAAATCTGAAGCGCCTCAAGAGAATTGAACTGAGGCAAGGCATGATCGGAAAGGATCACTTCAGGTTTGAAGGTGTCGAGTGCCCGCGTGAAATCTTCCTCGGTATCGACCCTTTTCGAAACAAAGGCAATACCTTGTTTCCGAAGTGTCCGCTCAATCAGACCCACGTCGTCCAATACATCTTC
>CAZIAG010000312.1:0-5084 GCA_964537375.1 uncultured Roseivirgaceae bacterium | reverse complement strand
GCCTCATATTGGCTACCTTCATCGATGTTTTGAAAAGCATGCGGAGAACCTGCCGTATAATCAGACCATTCCGTTCGTAGACCGCCTGGACTACGTCGCGGCCATGAACTGTGAGCACGTTTTCGTCATGGGTGTCGAGCGCATGCTGGGTATCGATAGCCAAATCCCGAAGCGAATCGAATTCATCCGCGTTCTGGTTGCTGAATTGAACCGAATTGCATCCCATTTCATTGCCATAGGAACGTACGGAATGGACATTGGTGCGTTTACTCCCTTCTTCTGGCTGATGAAAGACCGTGAGCATATCCTCAGGATGCTTGAATGGGCAAGTGGTTCCCGACTTCTGTATAACTATATGTGGATCGGCGGACTGTTCTATGACCTCCCCGTCGGCTTTGAGGAGCGTTGCAATGAGTTCATTCGGTACATCAAACCCAAACTCCGGGAACTGGAAGTCATTCTTATTGAAAATGAAATTTTTGTCAGACGAACTGCGAATGTGGGTGTCTTGCCGTTGGATCTTGCAATTAACTGCGGGGCTACAGGTCCGATGCTGCGTGGGTCTGGGCTTAGGTTCGACTTGCGAAAGGTGGATGCTTATTCCGCTTACCCCGAAATAGAGTTCGACGTGCCGATTGGCGAGGGCAAAATGGGGCAACTGGGGGATTGCTGGGACCGGACGTGGGTGAGAATGCAGGAGATCCATCAGTCGGTAAGGATCATCGAACAATGCCTGGAGCGGTTGACGGGCGATTTACGCCGCAGCCGCGACTTCGATCCTCATGCGTTGTTGCCCAAAAAGATCCGCCCTAAGGCACAGGATTTCTACATTCGTGGTGAGACGCCGAAAGGCGAGTTGGGATTCTTCTTCCGCGCTGATGGTCGCCACGACGTTCCCTTTCGATGCAAGTCCCGTTCCTGCTCGTTCTCAAACCTTTCGGTCCTTCCTGAAATCGCGAAAGGGATTCTGGTAGCGGACCTTATTGCAATTATCGGATCAATTGATGTGGTAATGGGAGAGGTGGACCGGTAGCTGTCCGTGCGCTCACGCACGATATCAATGCCGAAAAAATTTCCGAATTTCAATACAGCGATGATCCGGATACTTGACACCCGACAAATCAGGGCGCTGGATGCGCACACTATAAAGACAGAGCCGATTGCTTCGATCGACCTTATGGAACGGGCGTGCAAGGCGTTCACGAACTGGTTTCTTGAACACTTTGACACAACGCATCGAGTGGCCATCGTATGCGGCACCGGCAATAATGGCGGCGACGGGCTGGGTATCGCACGTATGTTGAATGAGGCGGCCTATGCGGTAAAGGTCTGGATCATCAGAGGCTCGGTGCCGGAGTCGCCGGACTTTAAAACGAACTTTGAACGTTTGGTGGGCAAGGTCGTCATCGAGGAGGTCAAAGATAACCTCGCGGATGACGCCTTCGATGGATTTGATGTTTTGATCGATGGTATTTTCGGTTCAGGGTTGTCGAGGGCACCTGAAGGGATTTATGCCCGGGTGATCCGTGGCATGAACGATGCGAAAGCACGTAAGGTCGCGATCGACATTCCATCGGGGCTCCTGGCCGATCGGCCATCTGCTGGAGACATAGTCAGAGCACACTATACTGTTTCGTTTCAATTACCCAAGCTCAGCTTTCTTTTACCTCAAACGGCCGGGTATTGCGGCGCATGGAAAGCGGTGGACATTGGACTGGACCGGCAGTTTATCCGGAACGCCGAAACGCGTTATTTTCTTAGTACGGAAAATGCTGTGCGGAAAATCTTACGTGGTCGGGAGCGCTTCGACCATAAAGGAACTTTTGGTCATGCGCTGCTCGCCGCGGGCAGCTATGGAAAGATGGGAGCCGCAGTGCTGGCCGCCGGCGCAGCCTCCCGGTCGGGAGTTGGGCTTTTGACTTTGCACGTGCCGAAATGCGGCTACTCGATCGTGCAAAGTACGATCCCTGAGGCGATGGCATTGGTTGATGTCGATGAACACCGCATTACCGCGGTCCATGATACTGCGAATTTTTCTGCCGTGGGCATTGGTCCCGGCATTGGAAGGGACCCACGCACCGCGGACGGACTGTTGGCCCTTATGAATAACTACCGCCGACCGATGGTGATCGATGCGGACGCATTGAATTTGATTTCTGATAACCCAAAATTGCTTGATCGTGTTCCTGAAAACAGCATTCTGACCCCGCATCCAAAGGAATTTGAACGGCTCGCCGGCAAAGCAGACAATGATTTTCAACGCCTGCAGATACTGGAGGCCTTTGCCAGGGACCACCGTTGTGTTGTGGTCCTTAAAGGTGCCTTCACGGCTATTGCTTCACCCGATGGACAGGTCTGTTTCAATCCGACGGGCAACCCCGGCATGGCGACGGGCGGTACAGGTGACGTCCTCACGGGACTTCTGACAGGGCTCTTGGCGCAAGGGTATCCATCCCTGAATTCAGCGATACTGGGCGTCTACCTCCACGGCCTGGCTGGGGATTTGGCCAGGTTGGAACTGGGCGAGGACGCGATGAGAGCCTCCGATTTGGTGAATTTTTTGCCCCAGGCTTTCCTCAGGCTCTCCACCCGGCGTCCCTGATCAAAAAAGTCTTTGCCATTCAAACCAAATACCGCCGTCCGGCGTCAAAAAACTGAAAAATAAGCGGCTGCGCCCTAACTTTGGTGTAGAATTTGTCGTATATTGGAGTAATAACTTAGGAAGAAATGCGTTTAGTCAGGTTGGTTTTTGTGTTAGCCTTTGCCTGTGCGGCCCAAGTGGGTTGGGCACAGCAGACTGACTCCGGCCGTGACTATTTTGGTCAGGAGGTCGCGGCGACCAACGTCGTGACGATCTATCCGAACCCTGCCACCGAGTACGTGCACATCAAGATTGAGCAACTGCCCGCTGAAAGGATCGAATTGACCGTTCACAACATCATCGGTAACCCGATGGAGGTTGAGAAGGAGGTAACGGATGAGCATATCATCCGCGTAAAGGTTAAAGATCTGGCTGCCGGCTATTACCTGATTGCCATCAAGGATGAAGAGTCCCAGTTTCGCGGCACCTACAAATTCCTGAAGCGATAGCGCTCGCTCAAGCGTTCAATATGCTGCCCAAAGGCGGCAACATCCTCCTCAGTCGTATCGAACGAACACATTAGGCGGACTTCGGATGTCTTGTCGTTCCAGACGTAGAAGAAATACTCCGCCTGAAGATCACGGATCAAGTCGGGCGGCATTACCGCGAAAATCCCATTTGCATCTACGCTTTGCGTAATATGGATGAAGGGGTATTTCCGGAGTTCGCTTTCCAACAATTTTGCCATCCTGTTTGCGTGACTGGCATTCCTTCTCCAGAGCTCGTTCGTTAAGAGGGCATCAAATTGGGCACCAATAAAGCGCATTTTTGAATGCAACTGCATTCCTTGTTTGCGCAAGTATTTAAAATAGCGCGAATGCTCCGCGTTAAAGAATACAACCGCCTCGCCAAACATCATCCCGTTCTTGGTTCCCCCAAACGATAGTACGTCCACCCCCGCGTCGCGCGTGAATGATCGGAAATCCTTTGCAAGGCTGACGGCTGCATTGGAAATGCGTGAGCCGTCCATGTGCAGTAGCAGGTTGTGTTTCTTTGCCACTTCGGATAACTTACGAACCTCATCGACTGTGTAAACCGTGCCATACTCCGTCGATTGCGAGATAGATATCACCTTAACCTGCGGATGATGTTGATCGTCGATGCGTTGTATCCGGGCTTCCACATCATATGGACGAACCTTTCCGTCCGGAGCCGGAACAGGGATGAGCTTGCAACCAAGGAATTTCTCAGGCCCGGTAGATTCATCGACGTTAATGTGCGCGAGCTCTGCGCATAATACCGAATTGAAAGATTGTGTAAGCGTACTTAATCCAAGGACATTGGCACCGGTACCGTTATACACGAAGAAGACTTCTGTTTCTGTCCCGAATAATGCTTTGAATTTGTTTACCGCAGCGGCGGTAAATTCATCAGCGCCGTACGATGCAGCGTGCCCATCGTTGGCGTACTGCAATGCGTTCATGATTTCGGGATGGACGCCCGCGTAGTTGTCGCTGGCAAAAGTTTTTTTTCGCATCACCCTGATAATGGCGAAAAATAAAAGGAAGATCGGTAAAATGCACTAATTTAGAAGACAAACCTGACCTATGCTGGACATTCTTGTGCCTACGGATTTTTCGCCCCTGTCGAAGGTTGCCGTGCAGTACGCGATCAAAGTTGCCAACCAATTCGACGGCAGGGTGCATTTGCTGCACGTGGTAACGGTGAGTCAATCCGTTAAGGCGAGCATGCGCGTCAAGGTAAAGGAACTTGACGATGACCTGTTCGCTTTCGCGGAAAGAGACCTTCAAGGCCTTATGAGGGAGGTTTCGTACGATCTGGTCACAAGTGAGCCGATCCGATGGAATGTCGTCCGAAGTCCCGTCGTGCGTGATGCGGTTCGGAAGGAAGCCAAGCGCTTGTCTGCGGGACTGATCGTAATGGGCACGCGCGGCGCCAGTGGCATCAAGAAGACGGTCGTCGGAAGCAATACAACCTCACTGATCGAGGTAAGTGACGTGCCGGTGCTGGCTGTTCCTGAGTGCGCCGAGTATCGGGGGTTTAAGGATATTGTATATGCCTCCGACCTTGAATATCTCGAGCAAGAACTCAAAGTGCTGATCCCCTATGTTGAACGGTTCGACTCCGTAATCCATCTTGTTCATGTTGCCAAACACGGGGCGAATATTGAGGCGCTGGAAGAAAAGATCGAATCAGTAGTTCAAAAACTTGGATATCGCAACGTGGTGACGCTGGTGCTCGTGGATCAATTTGTCGAAGGGGCGCTCGATCAATACCTCGGAGTTTCGAAGTCCGACCTGTTGACCATGTTTACACACAAGGTCAATTTCTATGAAAAGCTTTTCGATAAGTCGATGACCCGCAAGATGGCTTTTCAGCCCACGGTGCCATTGCTCGCATTCAAGAAGGAGTTTGTCCTCCGGGGCTGATCTTCTCCTAGAACTCTGCGTTACCCGGATACCTCGGGTAAGGAATAACATCG
>CAZIAG010000311.1:0-5116 GCA_964537375.1 uncultured Roseivirgaceae bacterium | reverse complement strand
ACATTTTGATCGAACACACACCCACTCAGGCACGACGGATTGTCCTGAGGACCTGGCGATGCCTTGTTCCGAGCCCCCGCGACGGGACAAGTCATACTACATAAGTTTGGTTATTTTTGCCCTCGCTCATGTCAGTGATTGTTCAAAACCTCACAAAAATATACGGCCCTCAAAAAGCGGTCGACAACATTTCTTTTACGGTCAAGCCGGGCGAAATTGTGGGTTTCCTCGGTCCGAACGGCGCGGGAAAGTCCACCACCATGAAGGTATCGACGGGTTACATTCCGCCAACGGCTGGGACCGTAATCGTTGGGGAACATGATGTGACCGTTTATCCGCTGGAGGTCAAGCGCCTCACGGGGTACTTGCCGGAGCACAATCCGCTTTATCCCGACTTGTTCGTCCACGAGTACCTTTCGTTTGTTGGTGGCCTGTATGGTCTTCGGGGCAAAACGCTCCGACGCCAGGTGGAACGCGTTGTTGAGATCTGCGGCCTGCTCCCTGAGCAGAACAAAAAGATCGAGGCGCTTTCAAAAGGGTACCGGCAACGGGTGGGGTTGGCACAAGCCCTGATTCATGACCCCGGCGTACTGATCCTTGACGAACCGACCTCCGGACTGGATCCGAACCAGTTGGTGGAGATCCGGAAGCTCATCCGCGACATCAGCCGTGAGAAGACGGTCATTTTCTCGACCCATATCATGCAGGAAGTGCAAGCCTTGTGCGATCGGGTGATCGTCATCAACAAGGGACGGATCGTTGCGGATGACAAGCTGACGAACCTTGTCCATGCCGGGTCGACCGCAACCACGCTAGTCGTGGAGTTTGGCGAGTTTGTCGACGTTTCCGTTATCATGAGTGTTCCCGGCGTCAGGGAAGTGATTGCCGCGGATGAGCCGGGCAAGTTTCGATACAAGGTAATCAGCGACACAAAAACAGATGTGCGGGCGGAAATCTTTCGTTTTGCCGCAGACCGACAGCTGTCCCTTATCGGGCTCAAGCAGGAAGAGAACTCGCTCGAAAATATTTTCCGTGAATTGACCCGGTGAACCGCTACGGAAAAAACACACCCATATTGATGGCTTATTATTTATTTTGCCACGTTTGTCAATCATGATTCGCGTACTCGGAAAGGAATTCAACAGCTACCTGAACTCACTGATCGCGTATATCGTCATCGGCGTGTTCCTGACGGCAATGGGTCTCCTTACCTGGGTGTTCCCTGAAACGTCCGTGCTCGAATACGGCTATGCCGACATGTTCACGGTGTTTTCGCTGGCACCCTATATCTTCATCTTTTTGGTTCCGGCGGTTACGATGCGAAGTTTTGCGGAGGAAAAGAGGTCGGGCACGATGGAGTTGTTGTTGACCAAGCCCCTGACCGATTGGGGAATAATTCTTGGCAAGTACTTCGCGTGTTTCCTGTTGATCATTCTTGCACTGATCCCGACCCTCATCTACTATTTGTCGTTGTACCGGTTGGGCAATCCGGTGGGTAACATCGATACGCCGGGCGTTATTGGATCGTATATCGGCCTGGTGTTGTTGGGAGGTGTCTTTTGTTCGATCGGTTTGTTCGCGTCGTCGATCACGTCTAATCAAATCGTGGCTTTCATCATCGGTGCTTTTCTCTGTTATTTCCTTTTCGCGGGATTCGAGTCGGTCGCCTTGCTGAACGTGTGGTCGGAACGTGTCTTGTTCATAAAACAATTGGGCCTCTTGCACCATTATGACTCGTTGGGGAAAGGCCTGATCGACTCTCGTGATGTCGTCTATCTTCTCAGCGTGATTGCACTGATGTTATTATTAACGCGTATAACGATAGGGTCGAGGTCATGGTGAACTGGCAGAGCAGAAAACTCGGTGACATACTTCTTCTGGCAAACGGGATCGTGTTTCTGATCCTGGTGAATATCCAGTCGTCTCTCTTATTCTTCAGGCTGGACCTCACGGAGGAGGGGCGATATTCCATAAAGGTGCCGACGAAAGAATTGCTCGCTAGCCTGGAAGGTGAAGTACACATCGAGGTCTTTCTGGCCGGTGAACTTAATGCAGGATTTCGCCGGTTTCAAAAGTCTATCCGGGAGACCCTGGAAGAGTTTCGCGTTCATTCCGATAACAAGATTCAGTATACGTTCACCGATCCGGCGACGGCCATGAGCAGTAAGGCGCAGGCTGAGTTCATGAACGACCTGGCGCAAAAGGGAATCCAGCCGACACGTGTTGTTGATATGAAGGACGGTCAGCGGATTGAGAAGATCATTTATCCAGGCGCTGTTGTTTCGTATGGCGTCGCGGAGAAAGGTGTGCACCTGTTGAAGGGCAACAAAGCACGGAGCCAGGAGGAGGAAATCAATCAATCGATCGAGGGTATTGAGTTTGAACTCGCCAACGCGATCTATGCGCTCACCAATGATGAACCCCGACGTGTGGGATGGGTTACAGGACACGGGGAGATCGGAGGGTTGGAAGCGGCTTCCTTCATGAATGCCTTATCGGAGGTTTATGCCGTGGGCAATGTCTCCCTGGCATCGGACGACCTTTCTCTTTTTGACGCCCTTATCATTGCCCGCCCGACGCGTGAATTTTCCGAAAAGGAAAAGTATCGACTCGACCAATACATCATGCGCGCGGGGAAAGTGTTGTTCCTGCTTGATAAACTGCAGGCGGACATGGATAGCGTTTCGCAGGAAATGTATTTCGCTTTTCCATATGAATTGAATCTTGATGATCAACTGTTCCGCTACGGTGTGCGCATCAACATGGACCTCGTCCAGGATCGCACATCGGGACGGTACCCGGTGGTGACAAATCAATCGGGTACGACGCCTCAGATCCAGCTGATGCCGTGGGAGTTCTTTCCCTTGATAACCAACTATGCGGACCACCCCATCACGCGTAACCTCGATGCGGTCGTGCTGAAGTTTGTCAGCAGTATCGATACCGTTAAGGCAACGGGAATAACCAAGACACCGCTGTTCTTCACTTCTCACCAGGCGCGTGTGATGGGGGCGCCTGTCAATGTGAGCTTGCAGCATTTACGACGGAACTATAAGCCGGAAGATTTCTCGTCGTCCTATTTGCCCGTGGCCTATTTGCTGGAAGGATCGTTCAGCTCGCTGTATCGAAACCGCTTTCTGCCGGAGGGCGAATCCAGGGCGGCATTCCGCGAAAGCGGTGAGCCAACGCGATTGATCGTTGTGTCGGATGGGGATTTGGCGACGAACGTAGTAAATCCGGAATCCGGCGAACCATTGCCCCTCGGTTTTGATCCCTTTGGCGGATACCGGTTTGCCAATGAGGATTTGTTGATGAATATGGTCGCCTACCTGGTCGACGAAGACGGGCTCATCCACGCCAGAAATAAAGAAGTGCGTATTCGTCCCCTGCAGCGCGACAGGGCGGCAGCCGAGAAAACGAAATGGCAGACCATCAATATCGGTATCCCACTGGGCTTGATTGTCGTGTTCGGCCTGGTCAGGAATTTTCTTCGAAAGAAACGTTATGCAAGATTCCCCTCAGGCAACGAAAAATAAGCGCAGGCTAATCACGCTCGTCCTGCTGGTGTGTTCTACGGTAGGCGCCGCATGGTATTCCAGCCGTTCCTCCGGTGGCGTGGTAGACGAAGACTTGTTTCGACTCGATAATTATAAGGCGATAAACAAGGTAGTGTTGGAAAGCCCCAACGGGGTGGTAGAACTTGGTTACCGGGATTCGAAATGGAGAGTGAACGACACCCTCGCGGCCGATGTACGAATGATCCAGGTTTTGTTCGCGACCATGCAGCAGGCCGCGGTGAAACGGCCGCTTGCCGGGCTTGATCATGACTCAATTGCCCGAAACCTCGAGGAAAATGGAATCCACGTAACGCTGTTTGAGGGCGACGAGGCAGTTCAGCGTTTTGTCGCGGGCGGAAACAGGAGTCGGACGCAATCCTATTTCAAGTTTCCGGGATCCGACGAGGTATACGCCGTGGTGATCCCGGGTTATCGCGTCTACGTTTCAGGGATCTTTGAAATGACGCCCAACCAGTGGAGGGAAAAATATGTATTCGGGTTCAATTGGGTGAATTTCCGTGAGTTAGAAGTCACGTTTCCCACGAGGGCGACCGAAGGTTTCCGGATTACCCGGAGCGAACGAGGCTTTTTTGAAGTGGATGGCCTGGCCGATACCGATACGGCAAAAGTAAACGCTTACCTGGATCAGGTTTCCCTGCTTATGGCAGATGAATTCTTATCCGGCGTGAGTACCGACACTCTCGCCGCTGTTCCGGCTACGATGATCCTTACGATAGGAACGGTTGCCGATACCACGTATACCCTCAGCCTATTTGCCGAGGAACCGCGTGGGGTTCCGGGATTGCTCAATGGGAGAGAGGCGGTTCTTTTCAGCCGCGAAAGGGTTGAGGCGATTCTTCGGGGCCGTTTGCATTTCCGCAAAGGGTAAGGCTGGAGCCTATTTTTTGGCCCAGGACGCCGGTTTTAAAATTGCGTTTTCTTTATAACTTTACCCCGCTTATAACCAAAACCACTGTTTCACGAATGAAGTTTATCGTCAACTCCGCATATCTGCTCAAGCAGCTTTCCAATATCAATGGCGTCATAACCACGAACCCCGTCGTACCCATTCTCGAGAATTTTCTTTTTGAGCTTGACAAGGGAAGTCTTACGGTCACGGCTTCCGACCTGCAGACGTCAATGATTACGGAAATGCAGGTGGAGTCGAAGGAGAAGGGCAGTATCGCCGTGCCAGCGCGGATTCTTTTGGACACCCTGAAGAACCTTCCTGAACAGCCGGTTACGTTTTCCATCGACGACTCCACTTACAGTGTGGAGATCATTTCGGACAACGGACGTTATAAGCTTTCCGGTGAAAATGCAACGGATTTCCCCAAAGTTCCTGCAGTGGCTAACGATTTTAATGCGGAGATCTCGTCGGAGGTGCTTGCCCGTGCGATCAACAATACGATTTTTGCCACCAGTAACGACGAGTTGCGTCCAGCCATGACGGGCGTGTACGTCAATCTCGGTGAAAAGAATACGACGTTCGTTGCGACAGATGGACACCGGCTCGTGCGTTATCGTCGGGCGGATGTTAAGTCGGATAACGGCAATAC
>CAZIAG010000310.1:0-5122 GCA_964537375.1 uncultured Roseivirgaceae bacterium | reverse complement strand
AAGTCAGAACCGGGATCGAAACGGCCATTCGTGAAGGTCAGCAGATCATATTTGACTTTGCTGGGGTCGAGGTCGTTTCAAATTCATTCGCCGACGAGTGCTTCGGAAAACTCTTGTTGACTTTTGATCTCGACACGATCAGACGCCACACGACATTTAAGAATACAACTCCTTTTGTTAGGGACGTAGTCAGGTTTTCCTTAAACCAGAGGTTAGGTCACCTCGCGCATTCATGAGCTGTTGCAGCGACACTTTGGCCCTTCCGCTCATATGGGCTAAGGCCACAGAATTTGACTCCCGCGATTTCGATCTGACAAGGGAAATCCGCTTTCTGAGGAACAGACCGGCGGAAATTTGAGCGTCAGAGTATTTAAGCTGTCCGGCAGCCCGTCTCGAAGAGCTCCTTCTCAACGTTGATACGGTATCCGAATTTCGCAATTAAGTAGTCCTCTAGCTCATACCGAACATCGTTCAATTTTCCTTGATCAAATGCGGGTTGGTTATCACCAAATTGAATTGAGATTACATTGATAAGCGGTTTGCTTTCACTCAGTTTTGATTCATGTCGCTGTGTCCGGGAGACCGCTCCCTCCCGGTCGTTTCCTACATATAGTGGCAGTTCGCGATATTTTGTCAGGCCCGTGTGGCTTTCGCTTACTCTGAAATCAAAATTGGCATCGCTATCATTAAACAAAAAGGGCACATGAAGCAATCGAATTTCCTGTTCATCACGATGTGCTTCTTCCTTGTGGAAAGCAAGAAAGGAGAGCAAGGATTCCAAGTGTGGCTCGAATCGCCACGGAGGATACTGGCTATGCATTTCGTCTAACAAGGCAACATACTTTGCGACAAGGCCACTTTCCCCGTAATGCATGCTCGAAATCCTGAAGGAGTCCCACCGGAAAGGATCATTGACTATTTCGAAATTTAGAACGACCTGCCCGTATTTTTGCCACATGACGGGATTAGAAACAATCTCAGAGGGACAAAATGAAAAGGTATAAACGAAACGTTTAGCGTTTTCAGCGGCTCGTGTGTAATTGGGAGCAACTCCTCGCAAGGAGAACAGTTCATTCGGATCATTGGAATTGATCAAGTTATAAAACCTGATTGATCCCGAATTTAGAATACCAAATAGCCCCCGATAGGTTGTGAGATGAGAAAAGGTCAAGCCAGCTGGATTAAAAAAGTACTCGGAGTGTTTATAATCATCGTTACCCTTGCCAAACCCTACTTGAAGGGTGTCGCCTACTTGCGACCAGTTCGAAACCGGAATGCCGAACAGGCTACTCATTCTTTCGCTGTAGATTTTCATCGGCTCAGGCCAGTCTTCGAAATTCATATTGCGACATTTTCCTACAAAGATAGGCTGTTGACAATTGAGATCCCGCTCTTTGATCTGAAGATTAATGTTAGACAACACATGATTCGGAAAATAGACCCATTGTTCTACCCAATTTGCGACGAATGAAATGAAGGGCGAGAAACACTAGGAAGCAGCAAAATGAAATAAATTTAGGTTAACCTCTGAAGTATTCTGTGACTGGAACGGCCAGTACGGGACGCGCTGAGCAGGAACGCTACGAATGGTTGCAACCTGCCATTCTAACTGCTATGCACTCAGTCCGGCAGTTCCTCCACATTGAGTTTCCAAATCGACTTTCGTAAATTCACCCAACCATCACCATGAAAATCCGATCGTTCAGTATCTGCCTTCTGGTCATCAGCACATGGCTCCTTCCTGATGCCACCGCTTTCGCCCAGGTTAACGACATAGGTTGACAAGCCCCATTATTTTTGTAAATTTGTAAACCAAACTTTCCTCGTTCCCGTTGCACAAGGGATCACCGAACACTAAATCATTACGCTATGCCCCAATTTGCCGAACGGCTAAAGTCAGCACGCGTTATGGCCGGCCTTTCCTTGCAGGATCTGGCGGAAAGGCTCGATAACCGGGTAACCCGGCAGGCGCTTCACAAATACGAGAAGGGTGAATTCATGCCGGACAGCGAGATGCTTGGCTTCCTCTGTGAGGCCCTGGGCGTGCGTCCTGACTACTTTACCCGTACGACTGAGGTTAACCTGGAGAAGATCGAGTTTCGCAAGCTCCGGAAGTTTCCAGCCAAGGAAAAAAAGAGTGTGATCGAGCGTAGCAGGGACCTCCTGTCCCGATATCTGGAGTTGGAAGAAATTTTGGGCATCGGCACGGCGTTCAAAACGACCTCCCTCGTTGACTCAATTAAATCCAACGACGACGTTGAAAGGGCTGCCATGAAACTGCGCAGTCATTGGATGCTTGGTACGGACCCTATATTCAACCTGATCGAGCTGCTGGAGGATAATCATGTAAAGGTGGTGGAAACCGAAACGGATGGATTGGAAGGGGCATCGGCATGGGTGAATGGGACGATTCCGGTCATCGTGCTCAACCGCGGCACCGCTAAACGGAAGAAGCCGCTTGACCGAGTGCGCTTTACTGCGTTGCATGAACTTGGCCACTTGATCTTGCCGCTCGATAAGCACACCGAAAAAGAGAAGGAAAGATTTTGCCATTACTTCGCTGCGGCAATGCTCCTCCCGAAGGATATCGTCGGGAAGGAGATCGGTTATTCCAGAAAAAAATTGCTGATCCCCGAACTGGGCGCGCTTAAACGCCAGTACGGGATATCGATCCAGGCAATCGCATATCGGTTGAAAGACCTGGGGGTAATCAGCGATTCCTATTTCAAACAGTTCGTGTTCATGATGAGGCATTTGGGATACCGGGTGGATGAACCGTACCCTTACCCGGGTCACGAAGAGTCGCACCGGTTCGACCAGCTTTTGTTCAAAGCGCTGGCTGAAGAATACATTTCGATGAGCAAGGCGGCGGCGTTGAAGAACAGAAAACTCGCAGAATTCAGGGCTGAGTTTCTTGCCGCCTGATGAAGGTCGTTGTTACCGATGCGTGTATCTTCATTGACCTCATTCACCCTCCACCTTGTCCGGGGGTTTTTTGCGCTTGCGTTGGAGGTGCATACCACCCGCGACGTCATAGATGAACTTCACCCCGAGCAGCAACGAGCA
This sequence comes from uncultured Roseivirgaceae bacterium, assembly GCA_964537375.1. Lineage (GTDB taxonomy): Bacteria > Bacteroidota > Bacteroidia > Cytophagales > Cyclobacteriaceae > Chryseosolibacter. The sequence continues at coordinate 2,056 of CAZIAG010000310.1, read as the reverse complement.
CTTGACTCGTGGCAAGCTCGCGGAAAGCTTACCATTCACGTGCTCTCCGCTCAGGAACGTGATGAAATGTCGAAGCGCGCTTTTCCCCGTTCACTTTCTCCGGAGGATTGCTCTGTTATTTTTCTGGCGTCAAAACTTCGAGCCACGGTCCTCAGCAGCGACAAGCCCGTGCGCGCGCAGGCCAAGAAGCTGGCCATACCCTATCATGGCATGCTTTGGATCTTCGATCAGCTGGTCGACCAAAAACTGCTTACGCCTTACGCCGGCAAGGGCCGCGGTCAAGATCGACACGCTGCTCCAGTCGAACATCATTTATAAATCCAACGCTGAATTGGTGGTGGAGATCAATAAGAGAATTCAACGCTGGAGGAAATAAGTTTGTGTCTTGCATTCGCGTCAGCAAAACATCACGATTGGGCTTACGGCAAAAGCAACGGACACATTGCAAAAAGCGGCGGGTTACTGATCCTTCAAGCACGATTCCCAACCGACACGCTGAATATTCCGGATTCATTTGACCCACCCGTTGACTTGTCGGTCAGGCCAGGAAACCAACAAACAAAAAATAAAAATAGGAGCAGCGCTTCTCGAGCAAGGGCGCGTTCGCAACGCGAGCACACCCGCCGCGAGAGACCCAGATGATGGACCCAGACACCCTTCCATAGTTGAGGCAAACCTCAGTCATCAAAGATTTAGGGTTTCACGGTTCATTTGGTTATCTACAATTATTTCAGGGACGTTAAGAGTAAACGCCGGGCGCTATCTCCTGCACAAGGTGAAGGGAAGCAGAAGTAAGAATTGTAGAAACCCTTTCTTGCATTTCTGCATTCCATTACCACCATTTTCCGTTAGCTGCACACCCATTTATCTGGGGTATCGACATCATTTAACACAGGCGCGGGGTTACTACGCTTTGCCCCAGGTCATTAAGGCCGCCTTAAATGGTCGTCGTTAAGAAAATGCGTTTAACAAAAACAAACTCTTATGAAAACGTTAAGACGTCTAACAATCATGAGTATTGCGATCATACTCTTACTCGTGTCATCCTGCAAACCGATCATCGACAGCCTAAGGGAAATGGACACCCGACAGTACTATGTTTCGATTGTCGACAAGAGTTCGGGCTTCATCAAAGTAAGGCATTCCCATCTTAACACGTTCAGCACCGATGAATGGTTTACGGCCGACATGCCAGGTAACTACAAATCCGCCAAAGGGGTTAGCATGGCTAGTGACAATTTTCCAACCACGATGATGGCGTATGTCAATCAATCCGGTAAGACGGACTTGGTCTGGGGAGTATTCGGTTATGAGTCGGAGCGCACGTCAGCGACTTCCGATATCGTCTCAAACAACCCGCCAGCTATCGCACGAACGACCAACGGATGGGTAATTGCCGTAACCAATGCCGGAAACATAGTCGACGTACACCAGTACAACAGCGACACGGAAGAATTCGACATTGCTACAAACACTCCAGTGTCGGGTGTTAACAACAACAATGTCGAGGGAATGCCGGGTATCGCATCCCGAAACATGACAGAGCTTGTATTGTGTTGGAAACGCGCTGGAAATATCCAGTTCGTAACAGGGACGTTCAATGAGTCGTCAAATGCCATCGTCTGGGGGGACGCCGCCACGCTCAGTTTACCGAACGAAGTAGAAGGCCAGCTTTACAGCTCGATAGTCTCCAACGTGGCAATTACGGCAAGCCCGACAAAATTCTACCTCGCCTTTACGCGTCGCACGATCAGCTCTGGAAGCGACGACGCCCTGAACCGGGATGATCTGTTCATCTATCAGTCATCAAACGGACTAGACTGGAGTTTCATGGATCTTGCGGCGCTTGTAAAACTCGATGCCCATGTTTCAATCGCGGCCGCTGCCGATGACAATTTCCTCGTTACCGTCAATGGAATGCTGGATCCGACAAATCCGAAACTCGGCGTCTTATGGTTTCACAACGATTCGTGGACAGCGCTGGATCCTGAAAAAGTTCTCGGCCCATTCGACTTGAAGCCATATTGCACGGTCGGACTAACATATGGCGGTCACC
>CAZIAG010000309.1:0-5123 GCA_964537375.1 uncultured Roseivirgaceae bacterium | reverse complement strand
CGATCAGTGCCACGGCCGACTCTTCGTCGATACCGCGTTGCAGACAGTAAAAGATCTGGTCCTCACCGATCTTCGAGGTTGTTGCTTCGTGCTCGACCCGTGCCGTCTGGTTCTCAATGTCGATATAAGGGAATGTGTGAGCCCCGCATTTGTCACCCATCAACAGGGAATCGCATTGCGAAAAGTTTCTGGCACCCTCTGCACGTTTAAGAATATGCACCTGGCCGCGATAACTGTTCTGTGAGAATCCAGCCGAGATCCCTTTCGACACGATACGTGACTTCGTATTCTTGCCGATGTGAATCATCTTCGTCCCGGTGTCGGCTTGCTGGTGGTTGTTGGTGACGGCAACGGAATAGAACTCGCCGCTCGAGTTATCTCCCTTCAGAATACACGAGGGGTATTTCCACGTGATGGCCGAGCCAGTCTCTACCTGCGTCCAGGAAATTTTGGAGTTCTCACCGGCACAGAGTCCGCGCTTGGTCACGAAGTTGTAGATACCGCCCTTCCCGTCCTTATCACCGGGGTACCAGTTCTGTACCGTTGAATATTTGACCATCGCATCCTTCATGGCGTAGATCTCAACCACAGCCGCGTGCAACTGGTTTTCGTCCCGCATAGGCGCCGTACACCCCTCAAGGTAGCTTACATACGACCCTTCATCGGCGACGATCAGCGTGCGCTCGAACTGTCCAGTGTTCGCGGCGTTGATCCTGAAGTAAGTAGACAACTCCATCGGGCAGCGAACACCCTTTGGAATGTAACAGAACGAACCGTCCGTAAAGACCGCCGAGTTCAGCGCTGCGAAATAGTTGTCGTTGATGGGCACTACCGAACCCATGTATTTCTTCACCAACTCAGGGTGTTTTTGAACGGCCTCGCTGAACGAACAGAAGATTATACCCAGTTCGGCAAGCGTCTCCTTAAAGGTGGTGGCAACTGACACACTGTCGATAACCGCGTCAACCGCTACACCGGTCAGTCGCTTCTGCTCCGTGAGGCTAATGCCCAGCTTTTCGAATGTCTTGATCAATTCCGGATCGACATCCTCAAGGCTCTTGGCTTTTGCCGATTTTTTGGGTGCCGAATAATAAATGATGTCCTGGTAGTCGATTGGAGGATATTTGACGTTCGGCCATTTCGGCTCCACCATCTTTGACCATTGACGGAATGCCTTTAACCGCCATTCCAGCAGCCATTCCGGTTCATTCTTCTTGGCCGAAATGAACCGAATGATATCTTCGTTTAACCCCTTCGGCGCCGATTCGGTCTCAATGTTGGTCGTCCACCCGTGCTCGTATTCCCGAGAGGTTAGTTCTTCCAAAACCTGGTTGTCCTTACTCATCCCGTCCTATTTAGACTAATTTTAAATTACCTACAAATCTATAACAAAATGGCGATTTTAAGGTTCTTTTCCACTCCTATTTATACTCGGAAAAAACTTGCCTTACGAAATCAGGTTTAGGCTGCGGTCAAGGCTCTCCTCCAGGGAAATAATTGTCTCGGTTCGCTCAATGCCTTCCACCTGTTGAATTTTGTCGTGAAGCACTCGCTTCAGGTGGTTGGTGTCCTTGCAATGAATCTTGATAAACATGCTGTAATTGCCGGTCGTGTAGTGAATGTTCGTAATTTCCGGAACATCCTTGAGCGCCGCGAGTACCTGGTCGTAAAGTGCGCTCTTCTGAAGATAAATGCCAATGAAAGCTGTAATGTCAAAGCCCAACTTGGCGTAATTGACTTTCAAAGTGGTTTTTTCAACCACGCCTGCCTCCTCCAGCTTGTTCATCCGTACATGGACCGTCCCGCCTGAGACAAAGGCCTTCTTGGCGACCTCCGTATAGGGCTTTTTCGCGTCCTGCATAAGAACATCCAGGATCTTGAGGTCGACATTGTCAATTTTCAAATTTTCAGCCATGACGTACAGCCCATTTTAGTCGATCTTCAAAAATACCACAAAATTTTGAAAGTTATACAATTATTGCCGCCATTTGTTGATCTGGTATACAATAAAGGCCTTACTTTGTTGCATAATTTACAAAACCAGGCCGCAGCAGGCAGCCGGGTTCACACTGTAGGGTGGTGGAATTGGCAGACATACCCTCCTGTCTCGGGGGTGGGGAATACGGGATAAACGCAGGATAACGGATTGACCACTAAACTTCTTTCTGTCCTGTGGCTAACCGCCCCGTGGAGGTTCGAACCCTCCTCCTACAGCAACCGACATCATACGACACGTGATCCTTACCCTGACGCTCCGCTGAATTGAATTTCGTGAACCGGCGATTTGAGACGTGGAGTTGTCGTCCTTCCGATTATTGACGTTTAGGTTAATGAGTATTCATAGCACGCCCACTTGCGGACAAAGTCACCCGACCGCAAGCTGGGCTTCATTTTGACGCCGCCGTTTCTTACCTTAGCCGCTTAGCAATCGTTTGTTTGCCGTTGTGGCACGATTGCTTTCTAAAGCACGTCGGTCATGAAAGATTTTCCCTGGTTTAAAAATTACCCCAAAGGCGTACCACACGAAGTCCGGACGGATGAATACAATTCAGTCACGGAGATTTTTGAAGAGAGCTGCAAGAAATACAGTTCGAAGGTTGCATACGAAAACATGGGCGCACGGCTCACTTTTGCACAGGTTGATGAATTGTCGCGCAACTTCGCCGCCTACCTGCAGCATCTCGGACTTAAAAAGGGGGACCGGATCGCGATCCAGATGCCGAACCTCCTCCAGTTCCCGATCGCGTTTATCGGCGCCCTGCGGGCCGGATTGGTGGTGGTCAACACCAACCCACTTTATACCCCGAGGGAAATGGAGCATCAGTTTAACGACTCCGGCGCAGTCGCCATTGTTATTGTGACCAACTTTGCGAGTAACCTCGAAAAGATCCTGGCGAACACTTCCATCAAGCATGTGATCCTCACACAACTCGGAGATATGCTGGGCACTGTGAAGGGCGCCCTGGTGAATTTCGTCGTCAAGAAGGTGAAGAAGATGGTCCCGGCTTTCAATTTGCCGGGCGCCATAGCGTTCAAGGATGCCCTCAGGCAAGGTGCGAAATTATCGCTGACAAAACCCGACGTGTCGATCAACGATCTTGCTGTCCTTCAATACACGGGCGGGACCACCGGGGTGTCCAAAGGTGCGCAACTGTCGCACGCAAACCTCGTGGCCCACAACACCATGATCCGCCATTGGTTTATCCCGTATATGGAGAAAGGGGGCGAAGACCTGATCATCACCGCGATTCCGATGTATCACATTTTTGCGTTGACCGTCAACGGGTTGTTGATGTTCAGCGCGGGTGTCAAGAACGTTCTTATCACAAATCCACGCGATATGAAAGGATTTGTGAAGGAACTTAAGAAGCATAAGTTTACCATCATCACCGGGGTCAACACGCTCTTCAACGGACTCCTCAACAACCCGGAGTTCAAGAACATTGACTTCTCCCGCCTCAAAGGCGGTGTTGGGGGAGCCATGGCGATTCAGGATGTAGTAGCAAAGCGTTGGCGCGAAGTAACGGGCAGCGACCTCGTGGAAGGTTACGGATTGAGTGAAACCTCACCCGTCCTCTGCTGCAATCCCCTGGACGGTACACACCGGCCCGGCACGATCGGCATTCCGATGCCTAATACGGAAGTCGGCATATTTGATGAAAACGGAAATCAACTGCCTCAAGGTGAGGTCGGAGAAATTTGCGCTCGAGGTCCGCAGGTCATGTCGGGCTATTGGAATCAGAACAACGAAGGCGTATTCTTCCCGGGCGGATGGTTTAGAACGGGCGACATCGGCGTGATGGATAAGGACGGCTTTTTCAAGATCGTCGATCGTAAGAAAGATATGATCAAGGTCTCCGGGTTCAATGTATTCCCGAATGAGATCGAGAACATCATTGCCGGCCATCCCAAAGTCCTCGAAGTAGCAGCGGTCGGCGTTCCGGATGCCAAATCGGGCGAAGTGATCAAGGCCTTCGTGGTGAAAAAAGACCCAAGCCTTACCGAGGAGGAACTGATCGCTTTTTGCAAAGAGAACCTTACCAACTACAAGGTGCCCAAGCATGTAGAGTTCCGCAAAGAGTTGCCAAAGAGCAATGTGGGCAAGATACTTCGCCGTGCACTAAAGGAAGAACAAGCTGAGGTTGCCGCATAATTGCTATCTTCGCGGCAAACTTGAATGACTATGAAGGGCTTTGCATTTCTTTTTTTGATCCTCCTGTGCACTGGAGCTGCTGTGGTCCAGGATCCTTCGGTAAGGTATCCCCAGGAAAAACACCTCGCGAACGTGCGCCAACTCACGTTTGGTGGCGACAACGCGGAAGCATATTGGAGTTTTGACAACACGCGCCTCGTTTTTCAGTCGAACAACCCTGCATGGGGTTTGCAATGTGATCAAATCTTTTACACCACGTTGAACCAGGACCTGAAAACAGGCCCGCCTCAAATGATCAGTACAGGGAAAGGACGGACCACATGTGCCTATTTCCTCCCCGGCGATGAAACCATCATCTATGCTTCTACTCACCTTGGTGGAGACCCATGTCCAAAGGAACCCGAACGCGTCCCCGGCGGAAAATATCTCTGGCCGATCTACGACACGTACGACATTTTCGTGGCAGACCTCCAGGGAAATATTGTCAAACGCCTTACCGATACGCCCGGTTATGATGCCGAGGCTACCGTCTCTCCAAAGGGTGACAAAATCGTCTTCACATCCACTCGCAACGGCGATCTCGATTTGTATACGATGAATATCGACGGAACCGATGTCCGCCAGATCACCCACGAACTCGGATATGATGGCGGCGCATTCTTTTCCCCGGACGGATCGAAAATTGTCTTCCGCGCCTCGCGACCAAAAACCGAAGAAGCACGAAACGAGTATCTCAGTTATCTCAAACAGGGATTGGTGGCGCCTACGGACATGGAGATCTTCATTTGTAACGCAGACGGCTCGGACCTTCGCCAGGTGACCAACCTGGGCAAGGCGAACTGGGCGCCATTTTACCATCCCTCCGGAAAGAAGATTCTGTTCTCATCCAACCACAAAGGCACTCGGGGATTCCAGTTCAATATCTTTATGATCAATGAAGACGGTACCGGGTTGGAGCAAATCACTTATG
>CAZIAG010000308.1:0-5133 GCA_964537375.1 uncultured Roseivirgaceae bacterium | reverse complement strand
TCGACATACCGCCCCTTATGGAACAAATACCGTCCGGCTATCCTTCGGTTGATGATGGACGCCGCAACGGAGCCACAGCACTACAAGCTGTCAAGGCATGAATTTGTGGCGCTCAACCAGCGTCAAAAGGGCGGATACCAATTCACGCTTCAAGTTTCGAAGGGTCGCGCGTTGAATAATATCCGTGACTCCGTAGTAGCGCAAGGTCTTCTTGACGTGTTACAGCTCTCGAAGCGTGCTAATGAGTTGACCGATGAAGGGTCGTATGAATTCATGATGGACAAGCAATTTATGCTCCACGTGAATAAGTTGAGCTGAGTGAAGGAAATAAAGTTGAACTTAAATAAAATAAATGGGTAGATCACAGGAAACGTTTAACAAACGAGAGAACGAAAAACGAAAACGGCAGAAACGCCAGGAGAAGGAGCAACGCCGCGAAGAACGCAAAGCCAATGCAAAGGCGGGTAAATCGCTTGAAGACATGATGGCTTACGTCGATGAATTCGGCAACATCACAACAACCCCGCCCGATCCAACCAAAAAGAAAGCCACTGTAAAAGAAGAAGACATTGTCATTGGATCGCGCAACACGGGTGGCACCACTCCTCCTTCGCTGCGTACAGGACGTGTCACATTTTTCAACTCGTCCAAAGGGTACGGCTTCATCAAAGACGCAATGTCCGGTGAAAGCGTATTCTTCCACACCAAGGAACTTACATTTCCCGTCAAGGAAAGCGATTTCGTAGCATTCGAAACACAATCAGGTCCGAGAGGCTTGTCAGCAGTTAATGTGAGAAAGGCCGGTTAATGGCCTTTCCCGTTAAGCAACAACGGGGTCAATCAGCTTCCTTGAACCGGTCATCACCGCACATCCTTACAATTTTTGGCATGAATGATCCGAGTACTTCGACCAGGTCTTTTTGATATTCCATTACCTGGTCGATGTCCTTGTAGGCCATCGGAGCTTCGTCGAGGCCGGATCCGATAAGATCCACCCCCGCCTGCTTGAGCACCTTTCGCATCTGGCCGGGCAAAATCGTGCGCCGCGCCTGAGCCCTCGACATCGTGCGGCCAGCGCCATGGGACGCCGAATTGATTGATTCGGCCATTCCCTTCCCCCTTACCAGGAACCCTGGGGTTGCCATTGACCCGGGGATGATCCCCAACACTCCCTTGGCCGCCGGCGTCGCGCCCTTGCGGTGAACAATAATTTCATTTCCATCCCGATCGGTCTCTTTCCAGGCAAAATTGTGGTGGTTTTCAATCATCGCGACTGGCATCTCACCCAATCCGTTTGAAATGCGTTCATGGATTTGGTGATGACACGCAGATGCGTAATCGCCCGCAAGGTTCATTGCCAGCCAGTACTCCTGCCCTTCTTCAGCGTTGAGGTCAAGCCACGCCAGGTGTTTCGCCTCCGGCGGCAGGACACATGACTTCATCGCAATCTCCGTGTAATGGCGGGCGACGTTAGCACCAAGTGCCCGCGAGCCCGAATGCGACAGCAGGGCGAGGTACTGTCCCGGCAAGAGACCGTGCTCCTCTACTGGATTGACAACCTCAAGCAGACCGAATTCCACAAAGTGATTGCCGCCCCCTGAAGATCCGATTTGCTCCCTCGCGCGGTCGCGCAGTTTACGCACAACAGCGAGTTCGGAAAACTCTTTACGTTCGAGCACAGGATGATCCTTCGGTTTCTCAAAGGCTTCCCTCCCGAAGCGCGTCGAATCGATGAGCAATTTTTTTAGTTGGTCTCGCCGTGACACAAGCTTCTCTGCGGGGAAATTGTAAATGGTCATACACATTCGACAGCCAATGTCAACACCGACTCCATACGGGATCACCGCATTGGCCGTAGCGAGCACTCCACCGATGGGCAGTCCATATCCCTGGTGTGCATCCGGCATGAGTGCACCCGCGACGGCTATCGGAAGTTTCATGGCAACATCCATTTGTGCAAGCGCACCCGATTCGATGTTCTCCCTTCCGTAAACGGGATAGTCGGGGGAGGACTCTCGTAAAAAAGGCCCTGTACTTTTCTGCTTCAGTAGTTCGAGCGCGAGTGGTCCAAACGTCACATCGTCAACATAGGCCGAAGGATCTTCAATCACTTTGCCGAACAACTTCAGTGCCTCCTTCACAGCAACTCCCTTTAGCGCTGTACCGGCAATTTCCAATGCAACACCGATCGCTTTTCCTTGTACGAATCCGATTCTTTTCAGATGACTTCCCCTGAGTGCCATAACGGAAACAATATAGGCTAATTCGTTGGCATTGGGTGAACACACTCCGGCTCCAGTGTTCCCGGTTCAACGGTTTCTTGTCCTCAGGGAGGATTCAAGGTACATCGTGGCCAACCGCGATCCGGAGCATCTCGAACCAGTCTTGTCGTTCCAGTTTTATGTCAACTGACTTTGCACTCTCGATAATTCGCAACGGTTGAGTTGTACCAATAACGGGAAATAACCCGGCCGGGTGCTTTAATAACCAAGCCAGGGCCATCTGAACTTCGGACGCACCGTATTTTTCCTTCTTTTTCCAGAGTGGATTCGAAGCTTCCGGGATCGCGCCGCCACCCAAGGGCGACCAGGCCATGGGACAAGCGCCATGTTTCATCAATACATCGACCGACCCATCGAATAGCGGGTCTGTTCTGGTGAGGGATAGCTGGATCTGGTCCGTTACCAATGGAAACGGAAGATTTTGCTGCAGCAATTCGAATTGGGTTGAGGTGAAGTTTGATACCCCAAAGTGCAACACCTTTCCATTTTGTTTTAGAATACCAAACGTTTCGGAAACTTCCTCTGGGTCCATCAACGGATCCGGTCGATGAATAAGAAGCAAATCGATATAGTCGGTTCGAAGATTCTTAAGCGAGGTATCGACGGAGGCCAGGATGTGATCCCGTGTCGTGTCGTAATGCTTGATCCAGGTGGATGGCCATTTTGAAGAGATCAGTTTTATCCCGCATTTCGTGATGAGCTGGATGCTTGAACGGAGTCCTTTTTGACGGCCAAGCACGGTCCCGAAGTGGGCTTCGTTGGAATAATCACCGTAGACGTCGGCATGATCGAACGCCGTTATACCTGCATCAAGCGCAGTTTTTACAAGGCGGTCCACAACGTCCGCCGTCACATCCTTCCATCGCCACGCACCCAGGACAATCCGCGAGAGTTCGGGTCCTTGTAAATGCAAGTGTTTTCTTTCCATATCCTCGTTACTTAAAAAACTTCAAGCCGAAAAATTCCGGTTTTGCCTTTTCATTGCGGGCAAGAGCGCTATTAATCCAAAAACGGGTCCGGGCAGCAACAGAAGAAACAGGTATCGAACCCCACCGATTTGCTTGACAAAGTCCAACAGCTGAATACTCGCTATCGTGATGGCAAATCCTATTGACGTAACGAGTGTGATTGCCGAACCCCTTAAATTATCCGGTGCGGAACGCGCCACAAGTGTTGAGAACTGCGGCGAGTCCATCACGACAGTCAATCCCCAAACCATCATAAACGAAAGGAACACTGCCACGGGAATATCCCAAACCAGCGGCGACAACAAACAGCATGCACCTGAAGCGGCTAACGCGAACGCTGCAACTGGTGCGCTTCCCACCTTCAGTGACATGCGTCCGCCGATCACGCATCCGATGGAGCCCATTGCTATGATCGCAAACGACCAGGCCGCTTGATCGTTGTTATATTCACCGAAGTACGTTCGCAACATCCAGGGCACAAACGCCCAGAACGTATAGAGTTCCCACATATGTCCAAAGTATCCCATCGCCGCCGCGCGAAAATCTTTCTCCAGAAACGCTTTACCCACACCGGAAAACGAGAAAACGCCGCTTTTTTTTCGAAAACGGCCATCAGGAACCGCGACAACGAGCAGAACACCGCCTATGACCGCTATCGCTGATACCACGACCAGAAACAGGGACGGATGTTTCATGTCCGGCAATAGTCGCAAAGCATGCGGAAACGCCGTGCCAATGACGAGTGCACCCACGAGTGCACCAAGCCAATTCCCCAGTCCTTCCGCCCTCCAGTCAGACGCGATCTTCATCCCAACGGGGTAGATACCGGCTAAACTGATGCCGGTAAGGACACGGGTGGATACGGCGAGTTCCCAGGATGACGGAGAAATCACAGGAAGAGCATTAAAGACTGCACCCGCCAGACTGCTGACAAAAAATACCTTCGACGGTGAAAACCTGTCTGAAAGTCCTGCCATGGCAAAGCCCAGCGTACCAGCGATAAAGCCAAGTTGGGTTGCCGAGATAAGGATGCCCAATGCATTTTCAGAAATGCTATTCAGCTCGGGTAAGATGGCATTACCGGCAAACCAAAGGGATGTCCCGCAAAACTGGGCAGTGATGATACAAAAGAAGGTGCGCTGGTCGCGGCGATGCAGGTTGGGCATTTGATAAAAATACACAACTGAGTGAAGCCGGCAACCGCCGAAAGCGCGTCCTGCCGGTTTTGGTTCAATTGTTGTGACAACAAATGGTACTGTTTTTTGGCACCGGGTTCAGGTCGCCGGGGAACGGAAGCGGTAGTTAACTAGGTTTTTTTACTATTTTTACCCGAATTATGGAAGGCGAGGTTGTTCGTCAGCAATACTCCGAAACGGAGAAGCAAAACATTTTTAATCAGGAGTTTATGCCCCACATAAACTCGATGTACAACTTTGCCTATCGGTTAACGCTTGACCAGGACGATGCAAAGGACCTTCTCCAGGACACGTACCTGAAGGCCTTTCGTTTTATAGATTCTTTTCAGCAAGGAACTAATGCAAAGGCCTGGCTGTTCCGAATCTTAAAAAACAGTTTCATCAACGACTACCGGAAGAAGAGCAAGGAGCCCTCGAAGGTAGACTACCAGGAGGTTGAAAGTTATTATAACTCCGAAGAGGTTGACCGGCAGCTGACGCCCGATCTTCGCGTGGAATCATTGCAGGACATGATCGGCGATGAAATTTCCACAGCTTTAAACTCATTGGATGTGGACTTCAGAACCGTGATCATATTGTGTGATTTGGAAGGCTTTAAATACGAGGAAATGGCCAAGATACTCGACATACCGATTGGAACAGTGAGAAGCCGTCTTCACCGCGCTCGCAATCTTCTGAAGGAAAAGC
>CAZIAG010000307.1:0-5139 GCA_964537375.1 uncultured Roseivirgaceae bacterium | reverse complement strand
TTCGGCGAAGGGTTATACATGCTCGTTGGTGTATTGTTCTTCTTCGGAATGATCGCCATTCTGTTCAGAACTGCGACCAGGAAGTAATCAGAGCGATAAATATAGACGAGAAACCACCCGTGATGGTCCGGGTGGTTTTTTTTTACAGCGATTCGCCTTCAAAAGCGAATGGCGCAGTAGGTTATTGGAGATAGATAGTAAGCCGATTGTCAGGTCCGCACGAGGCGATGCAGTACCTCCCGCGTGGTATGACTAATCAGGACCTGGTGGACGACATTGTTCCTCACAAGTTCGTAGGCATCAAAATCACGGCGATCGATATTCCAGAAGAATGCTGCCCGTTCTTTTTCGATCGTGGATAAGGTCTGGAACTGGGTTTCCAATTCTTCAAATGGGATCCGGCGAGCCATGGCGTCTGCCGAAGGTGAATCTATATGGAATGGGAGGCCTCTCAATGCTTTCAATACAGCGGATGGATCGGCCTGGTAACGGAAGTACCGGGATTCCCTTCCGTCCTCCGACGAAAAACCGATGCCGCTCACATCGCTTACGCCAATGTCATGAACGTAGGTTGGCGAAATAGAATCTTCAAGGGACGTATAGAAAACCGGACCATTCGTTGGTTCATAAAGGGGGAGGTCCAATTGACGTGTAGGCCGGTTGGCGAGCCATAAACCGGCGAGGCACAAGGCCACAGCGGCGCTCGCGACGCCGACACGCAACCGTTTGCTCTCTGCAGGCATATCCGTTACTTTCCGGACACAAGTTCGGTTCTTTGAGGCTGTGCTCCAACTGCGGTGCTGCCTTTTTCTACCCATCAAGTTCTATTCGGCAGAAAAAAAGAAGCCTCACTTTTCGTGAGGCCTCGTATTTATCGGATCGACCAGATTACATCATTCCGCCCATTCCGCCACCCGGCGGCATGGCCGGAGCTTCCTTCTCTTCAGGAATTTCAGAGACAACAGCTTCGGTGGTCAGCAACAGACCGGCGATCGATGCGGCGTTCTCGAGTGCGAGACGTGCAACCTTCGTCGGGTCGATGATACCTGCGTCGAAGAAGTTCTCGAACTTGTCTTCGCGTGCATTGTAGCCGTAGTCTTTCTTTCCATCGCGTACTTTGTTGACGATGACTGAACCTTCCTGGCCGGCGTTCTCGGCGATCGTCCTCAGCGGCGATTCGAGGGCGAGGCGAACGATGTTTACACCCGTTGACTGGTCATCATTCTCTACCTGCACGTCCTTCAGGGCTTCCGCTGCGCGAATGTATGCTACACCACCGCCGGGTACGATTCCTTCCTGAACGGCAGCGCGAGTAGCGTGCAATGCATCGTCTACGCGATCCTTCTTTTCCTTCATCTCAACTTCGGTAGCGGCACCGATGTAGAGGATAGCTACGCCACCAGCAAGTTTGGCGAGACGTTCCTGCAGTTTTTCACGGTCGTAATCCGAAGTCGTTGTTTCAATTTGTGCTTTGATCTGGCTGATGCGGGCCTGGATATCGGCTTTCTTGCCGGCACCATTGACGATGGTCGTGTTGTCCTTGTCGATATTGACTTTCTCAGCACGGCCAAGCATGTCAAGCGTAGCATTTTCGAGTTTGAAGCCACGCTCCTCGCTGATAACCTGGCCACCGGTGAGGATGGCGATGTCTTCGAGCATAGCCTTGCGCCGGTCACCGAAGCCGGGAGCTTTCACGGCCGCGACGCGGAGGGCACCGCGAATCTTGTTCACGACAAGCGTAGCAAGGGCTTCACCTTCTACTTCTTCGGCGATGATGAGCAGGGGTTTGCCAGTCTGTGCCGTTTGCTCGAGAACGGGGAGCAATTCTTTCATGCTGGCGATCTTCTTGTCGTAGATGAGCACGAAAGGAGACTCAAGCTCGGCTTCCATTTTCTCGGCATTGGTCACGAAGTAAGGGGAGAGGTAACCACGATCGAACTGCATACCTTCAACGGTCTTCACTTCGGTCTCGGTGCCTTTTGCCTCTTCAACGGTGATCACGCCATCTTTGCCAACCTTGTCCATGGCATCGGCAATCATCTTACCGATGGTGGTATCGCTGTTTGCCGAGATGGTGGCCACCTGCGCGATTTCGTTGGAATTGTTGATCTTCTTGGATTGCTTTTTCAGGTTTTCAACGATAGCCTCAACGGCCTTATCGATACCACGCTTGAGGTCCATCGGGTTCGCGCCAGCAGCAACGTTCTTGATACCGTGAGCGTATATGGACTGCGCCAGGACCGTTGCCGTAGTGGTTCCGTCACCGGCGGCATCTGCTGTCTTCGAAGCAACTTCTTTCACGAGTTGGGCACCCATATTTTCGATCGGGTCTTTCAACTCGATTTCCTTTGCCACAGAAACACCATCCTTAGTGACTGTCGGTGCACCAAACTTCTTGTCGATGATCACATTGCGACCTTTCGGACCGAGGGTGACTTTTACTGCATCGGCCAGCTTGTCGACACCCTTCTTTATCCTGTCTCGTGCAGAGCTGTCAAAGGTTATTTCTTTCGCCATAATTCAATAGGTTTTTTGGATTGATTAAATGATTCCGAAAATGTCAGAGTTCCTCATGATCAGGTACTCTTTGCCATCGATGGTGATTTCAGTACCGGCATATTTACCATAGAGCACATTATCACCGACCTTGACGGTCACGGGCTTGTCCTTAAGGCCCTCGCCGACCGCCACGATAGTACCCCGCTGGGGCTTCTCCTTGGCGGTGTCGGGAATGATAATTCCGGATGCCGTTTTCTCTTCAGCCTCGGCAGGCTCTACCAGCACCCTGTCCTCGTTGGGTTTGAAGTTGATTTTCGCCATATACGTCGAATAGTTTTTAGGTTAAACAATGTTGCGTGTTCGCACAGCCCCTTATCAGCTTTTGTGCCAGCACGAAGGAGACGCGAATTACGGACATTTTTTCCTCCAAATACCCGCTTCCTCCCATTATTTGACCTCAAATGACATAATTTTTAGCCCGAAAAGATGGCAGGTTGTCAGTCTCGCTGACATCTGTCCCCTTACCGCCGCTTCGACCTCCACTTGCCTCAAAGACGCTAAAACGCTATATTTTGGTTATGAAAGTGTGGGGATATGGAAAAGTTACCTAAAGATTGGCTGACCGAAGGTTTGATCGATTTTGAATACAAGAAATACATTCTCCTGGCCTATCTGCAAACGGTAAAGAAGTCATTTGACCGCGTTGAGCTTTACCCGTTTCTTGCCGACCTCATTTTTCACTACCGGAATTTGCAAGCGATCAAGGAAAACAAGGCCCTGATACGCGAGTCTTTTCCGAAGGAGTTGTCGCTCGAAGAATTCAAACGCCTGGAACTGCGCTACCGCGAACTCGTAGAGGACGATGGTATCATGGCTGAGTTGGAGTCTGTGATTGAATTTGCCTTGCCGCAGATCCGTGATTCGGTAGAGGAAGGAACCATCATCTATGACTACGTTGAGTCGAAGTGTGAGATCGCACCGGTGGGCGTTACGCCCCTTTATGCAAACGAGGGCTACCTCTTTGTCACGCAGCCACCGGAAACGGAGACCAATGTTTTCCGCTACCAGGTGAGTATTTACGAGGACAGCAAGGAACAACTCAGGAGTCTGAATACGGTGTTTGTCGAGAGCGTTGACAAGCACTCGTTCTATCCCTATGAACAAGTCAAACTGGATCTGATTAAAAAGTACAGGGATATGCCTAACCCAGCCGCCTACCTGTTGCTATCGCGTATGCGCTTCCCTTTCGCGGAAACGCTTATGCCGGTGGCAAAACGGTTGTTTATCAAGTATCTCTCCAACGCGGCCTGACAATAAAAAAGCCCTCCAAAGGGAGGGCTGAAGTTTTTTATCGGTGATCGAGGTTAATTGCCCGTGGTATCGCCGGCCGATGGCATCGGAGGGATCTCGGTACCGACACTCGGGGAGGTCTGACGCTGCTGACTGGCATCTTCCAGTACCGGGTTGGTGGCCCGCTGTTTTGTCGGGCTGATGAATGAGGTTGTCGAAAGCAGCGCCAATACCATAATTGAAATGCTCAATCCCCAGGTCATCTTTTCCAAAAGGTCGCCCGTTTTCTTAACGCCGATGAGATTGCTGGCGGAAGAGCCTCCGAACTGGCTCGAAAGTCCACCGCCCTTTGCATTCTGTGCCAGAATCACCAGCACCAGAAGGATGGACAGGAAAACTACGAGACCAATGATAAATGAATACATGCGCTACTTTTTCAGATCTTCGATTTGGGACGCAAAGTAAGCCTTTTTCTGCGGATATTTCCAAATCAACTTTTTCAAAACTTCAATCGCCTTGTCCTTCTTGCCCTGTTTGATGAGGATCTCTACCAGGGTTTCAGAGACGATGTTGTCGCCAAACTCGCCCGACTTGATGGGATTAAGATCACCAGCGGGCGGCGGTGTCCGCTCCTTTGCATTTGAGATCGAGGGTTGGGTCTGAATAAAACGATCGATGATCGTGAGTTGTTCAAGCTGTTTTTCGTTCTCGGGACGCAACTCCTGCTTGCTTGTCTTGATATCTTCGATCAGGGCATCGGGAGGATCAACCGGAGCCTCCTTTTTCTTCTGACGTGTGGTCGGTTGCGGTGTTTTGTTCAATGCTTTTGCGAGTTCAATGATCCGTTGGCGCTTCGAAGTCTTCTTGCCGGATTGTGTTGACTTGGACTTTGCAACTCCCTGCTGAGGTGTTGGTTTATCCTTTTGTGTTGTCTGTTCTTTCGGCTCATCTTTGCCGGCATGTTCGTCGGACGGTGCCACCCGGGTGTCGGGGAGCGGCGACACCTGTACTTCGGAATACTCCACCAGGAGCATTTCGAAATTGTGTTTCAATTCGTTGAGCGTCTGAAGGTCGCGCATGACTTCATCCGCGTAGTCGATCTCTGACGTTTCGATCGATCGGATTCCGGTAGCGGGTTGTGGTTCCTCCGAGGGCGCCACCGTGACCGTTTCAACTTCCTCGACCGGTCGCGCCTGGGCCACGAACGTCATAATCTCTTTCAGGACACTGCGATCGGCTGCATATATAGCCGCCATGGAGAGCAACGACTGGTGTTCGGGCATTGCGTTGTCCTTACTTGAACGAGCGGCAATAGCGTGGAGTAGCTGTGCGTATGGATAGGCATCCCGG
>CAZIAG010000306.1:0-5184 GCA_964537375.1 uncultured Roseivirgaceae bacterium | reverse complement strand
TGGTTTTCAACTTCAGGAACGACGCCCGAAGACGACCTTCGTTTGACAATCGCCCGCTTCAGGGTGAACGCATTGAACGTCTGCCATCAATCGGACTCCGTGTTGGTCGAGGCAGCAGCGATCGACAACCTTACCATACATACCCAAATTGATAGGCCGGTCTCAATCGACGCAACGCGCATCCAACTCGTGCACGTCGATATGGCCGTGGAAGAGGGCCTGTACCGACTCACCGCAAGGATGCTCGAATATGACATGCAAGACCATTCCCTCAAGATGGATACGGTCCGAATCAAACCTCAGTTGGATCGACAGGAATTCGCCAAATATGTAGGGATTGAACGCGACCGTATTGAGGGTGTAATCCCATTCGTGCAGATAACCGGCCTCATTTTTAACCGCGAAGAATCGTTTTCGATTCGCGCCGAAGCAATACGGCTACAGGGGTTTCTCAAATTCTTTCGCGACAAACGACTGCCTCACGCCGGGACCTACAAACCCCTTCCCTATCTGCAAATGCGCGTATTGCCGGTAAAACTCCATATCGACACCATTACGATTGAGAAAAGCTATGTCGAGTACGAGGAATATGCAGAAAGTGCGACAGGACCTGGAAAAATCCTTTTTGATGATCTGACCGGCACTCTCGCAAATGTTTCGAACATTGACAGCGGGAAGTTAAATATCTCCGCAAGCGCGCGGTTCATGGGTACCGGTTTGTTGCGCATGTCCGGTGAACTCAACCCGACGGACAAACCGTCGATCCTACGCGGAAGACTAAGCAGCTTCGAACTTACGCATTTGAACAAAATGCTCGAACCCATGGCAGCCATGCGAATTGAATCGGGCCGCCTCCACACGTTGCACTTCGATCTCCGTTTCAATGAGACGAATGCCCATGGGAGCGTCCTGCTCAACTACAACAACTTGAGAATGATATCTCTCAAATCCAGCGGCGACGGAAAAAACAGCGGCTCCGGACAAGACGACATTCAAACCTTCATTCTTAATACATTTGTTATCAAACGAAACATGACCGACAATTTGCCGCCGGATAAGCGCACAGGTACCATCTATTATGAAAGAGATAAGAGCCGGTCAATTTTCAATTTTTGGTGGAAGTCGGTGTTCGCTGGAATCAAATCAACATTGAAAATCAAAAGTCCGAAAAACTGACACGAGTCGCAAAGCGAGGCGATGTGAAGGTATAAGAATTTAACTGCCGGACACCGGATATGGCGAAACGGCGTGCGGTGGAGAAGTGGAGTGTGTTCGCAGGATTCATCCTGATCGTGATACTGCTCCGCCTCGCGATGACACCTTTCCTTAGCGCGTATATTCATGAAGTTCTTGACGATATGCCCGGCTATCACGCCGACTTCCATGACTTGCATGTCTCTTTTTTCACAGGCGGATACACAATTGATTCTTTGGCTATTTATCGAGGAACGATCGACAAAGAACACCCCTTTGTGATCATTCCGAGGGTTGACTGGCAAATCCGGTGGCTGCCGCTGCTTTTTGGCAAACCTGTAGCCGAAATTGTTTTCACGCAACCTCAAGTCAACTTCGATGCCGTGGACGGAAAACGAACCAGGTTGGTTAACTGGAGCAGGTTATGCAAGAACGCATCTATACTGCCGGTTGACCAGGTCAACGTGAAGGATGGAACGCTGCGATACACCGACCATACTGTAAAGCCATTCATCAATATCACCTTCAAAAACGTCCGTATTGAGTCATCCAATTTTGCCAACGTTGTTGATCGTATTGAAGGCCCCCTGCCTTCCTGGATTATCGCGCAGGCGCATTGTTCGGGAAATGGCTCTCTCCGAGTCATGATGCGGCTTAACCCGCTAAAGCAGCAGCCTGATCTAGACATGGAACTCGGGCTCGAGAATATGGAATTAACGGAAATCGAAGAATTTCTGTCGGTGTATGCACGCACGAATGCGTTGAAAGGAAAAATGAAACTTTACTCAAGGTTGGTGGTAATTGACGGACGTATCAGCGGGTACGTGACACCTGAATACGACAATGTCGCGATTCATGACAAGATGTTCTACGGAGCAGCGATGGAAGGAACTCAGGAGGGCGAAAAGAGTGAAGTCGTGGGCAACAGAATCGCAACGCAAATTTTACTCAATGAACGCATTCATTCGGCGGAATATTGGGCAGCTATTTGGGGTGCCTTCTGCCGCGCATCGCGGGAGGGTTTACAACAAAACGCGCGTAAGTTGGAATCTTCGCTGCACAAGCAAGGCAAACTCACAAATAATCCTTGATGGCATTCAGCCGTAGGGGTTTTTCGAGGATACTTATTCCTGCGGAGTTGTCTTTCATCTCGGGTGTGATATACTGATACGCGCTGACAAGATTGATCTTGCAGTTTGGAAATTTTTGCCTCAGGTAAGTCATTTTTTCCCAACCAGATCCATCAGGCAAGTTGTTATCGATAAAGGCAATATCCGGTGACACATCATCCATCAATTGAAGTCCGCTTGTCAGCGTGTAGGCAAGAAATACGTCGTAGTCCAGCTCTACCAGAAAGGCTTTCATCAGATGGCAGAGATCTTCCTCGTCATCAATGATAACTATCTTTTTTTTGCCCATTTCTGATATCAATATCGCCAAACCGCTTGAAAATGTTTCAATTATGAAAAAAAACTCGTACCCAACAAACAAAAAAGTTAAAAGACGGGCCGCCATTCTGGTATAGTTTTTTTAAAAATTCCAGCGTTTGAGACAACATTAAAGAGGATTATTATGAATTCCACAGGAAAGGTAGTTTTGGCGATTATTGGCGCTGCGGCGGCAGGTGCAATCATAGGGATGCTGGTAGCCCCTGAAAAGGGTAGTGATCTCAGGAGGAAGATTTCGGATGCTACGGGGGATCTGACTTCTCAGCTTTCACAACTCATCGATAAGGGAAAGGCACAGTTGGAGAACCTGAAACAAACCGCCACCGAGCAAGGGCGTAATGTGGCCGGTGAAGCGGGTGACCGTATCAACCAAATGAAAGAGAGAGTTTAACCGATCAGGCGACAGGCATCCAACGATGCCTGTCATTCCTGAAAGGAAATGTCTGGACAACGCGCTTGAATATGAAAAGGAACAGCGAAAAGCGGGAGAACTTGGTGGAAGGTCCTGGATCGCGAAATACAAAAAAGGGCACGGACAACGATATGGATAGGACTTCTGACGATCCAAAAGGCACTCCCGAAGCCGGAACCCCGGAACGTCCAGTCACCAATGAAGATCAGCAGCGACAGATCACAAACACTCCCCCACCCGGCGACACTGGTCTCAGTGAAGAACAGGTCGAAGGCGGTTAATTAAGCCGGGTCAAAAAAGATAAGAAACGTCGTACCGACACCAACTTTCGAACGAACCTCAATCGTCGCGTTGTGGGCTTGAAGAATGTTCAATGTTGAAGCAAGCCCCAAACCGATCCCGTTTCTTTTCGAGGTAAAATACGGCTCAAACAATTTCGAAAGATTTTCTTGCGGAATACCGCACCCGTTATCCTGAATTTCGACAACATTGCTTTCATCGGCCGTTGAGATACTTATTCTCAATTGCCCTTTGTCGTGATCAATCGCTTCGATGGCATTGATGATAATATTCAGGAAGGCGATCTTGAGTTTGACCTTGTCGCCCCGCACATAGCACGGCGTCTCGGGATAGGACAATTTTAGTCCGATATGTTTTAACGTGAAGCGATCAAGGGCAGCGGAGATTGCATCATCGACGACGGTCTGGATCGGAATTCGTTCGAAGATCATCTCGGCTGGTTTCGAAGAAGTCAACAACTCAGTGATCAGGTCGTTGATGCGCTTGCCGTTCCTGTCGATAATGTCGAGGTATACCTGGTCCTCGTCTTTGGTCAGGCCGGCCAGTTGCTCGAGGGACATATGGATATTGCTCAGGGGGTTTCTCACCTCGTGAGCCAGCGTCCGCACCAACCTGCCCGTTGCGGCCAACTTTTCCGCGAGCAAATTGGCGCGTTCGGTCTTCTTCTGATTCGTGATATCATGTAGAATGCCTTGAACATACTGCAGATTATTGCTGTCACGTTCCAGCGAGAGGTTGAGGATACAATAGCGTTTCTTTCCTTTGGTAGTGATAACCTCGAGTTCCAGGTCATTCACTTGTCCGGTGGTCTCCAACAGATCCTGGATCGATGCGCGGACCGTGTCTGCTTCGATCAGCTGGAACAGATTCATTTGGAGCAGGTCCTCCTTCTCACACCCCGTCAATTTGGACATCGCAGAATTAACATCTCTGAAATGGAGCTGCTCGTCTGTGGTGAACACAGCCTCCTTGGATTTTTCGAAGATCGTCCGGTACTTCTTTTCGTTGGTGCGGATCATCTTCATGGTTGCCGCACGCTCCAGGGAATAACGTATGCACCTTTCCAGCTTTTCCGTTGTGAGTTCGGATTTGACGAGGTAGTCGACCGCCCCCATTTGCATTGCCTGTTTATCGATGTTCGGATTTCCCTTGCCCGTCAGGAGGATGATTGGTTCCTCACAATTCATTTCACGCGCCTCCTTGAGAAGGTCGATACCGGTTCTGGCGCCCAGCCTGTAGTCTACAAGGTAGAGGTCGAAAGCGCTGGACGATATGTGATCCAGGGCCATTTGATAGTTGTAGCACCACTCGATCTCAAGCTTGCGATCCTGGATCGCCTGGAGGAAACCGCTGGTCAGGATAAAGTCGTCTTCATCGTCGTCAATAATGAGTATTCGAACGGGCCGTGAAGGGTCGTGCATAACTTAAAAATACGCTTGAAACGCAAGATGGACAACCAACGCTGAAAAGGGACCCCACCATTGTCCCTGCGCTGCCGACCGACGTTGGCCAAAAAGCAGGAAGTGCTTATAGTTCCTGGTTATTCAAATCTTTGTATTGCTTGATCTTGTTGTAAAGCGTCTTCCGGTCGATTTTAAGTAGTTTCGCCGCTTTGCTCTTGTTAAAATCAACCTTCTTTAACGTCTCCAGGATCCATTCATACTCTGCATCTATGCTTACGCTCTTGAGGCCGGGTTCACGCATGGTGGTGGCCGGCCCGGTCGTACCGACGTCACGGCTTGCACCTACCGGCTCGGGCGCACCTTCGAACTGAAGTTTCCTGTAATTCACCAGCTCAAAGGGAATGCTCTTAATGTCTATAACACTACT
>CAZIAG010000305.1:0-5199 GCA_964537375.1 uncultured Roseivirgaceae bacterium | reverse complement strand
AAATGGTTCAGGACAATGGAAGGTGGCTGGTCTTACTTTTGATGGGTTGACCGCTTTGCCGCAAGGCGTGTATTTTCTCGTCATCAATCGATCACGTCTCCTCGACTTTGTCGTCGGAGAAGACCAACATTTTTCTATTGTCACCAGGGCGGACAACTACGCGGGAAGCGTGAAGGTTACAGGCGATGTGGATAATACGTTATTCTTTCAGAACATCAAGGCAATTGAGGTTTACAACAAAGAGGCCGAGTCGCATGTCCGGGTGCTCCGCGACAGCACTGCAACCGAAAAGGAGCGACAAACCGCCCGCAGCGTGCTTCAGAAGATAAACGAAAAGGCCCTCGCCGCACAGGACGCAATTATCTCGGATCATCCGTCTACGGTGACAGCCCGGCTACTGAAGATAAATAAGCCAATCGCCGTCCCGGATCCACCCAAAAACAACAATGGAAAGGTCGACTCCTCTTTTTTCGTTCGTTACTACCGCGAGCACTATTTCGACAACTTCGACCTCGGGGACGAACTCATGCTGAGGACTCCGAAGGTGTTTTACTGGGAGAAGGTCCACGATTATCTGACACGATTGTTTGTCCCTCATCCGGATTCGATAACGCGGGCAATAAACGTGCTTGCGGAAAAAGCCAGGGCCAATCCGGAAACGTACAGGTACTTACTCTGGAAGTGTATCGGCGAGTATCAATATCCTGAGGTCATGGGCCTCGATGAGGTATATGTCAACCTGGTTGATCAATATTTTTCCTCGGGCGAAATGGATGACTGGTTAGACAAAAAGACGCTCAGTAACATAAAGGAGATTGCCGACGACATCCGAAAATCCATGATCGGCCGTAAGGCTCCGAATCTTATCATGCAGGATCTGAACCATCAACCAAAAGAATTATACTCACTACAATCCAAATACACGATCATCTTCTATTTTTGGACACAATGCGGGCATTGCCGCGCGGAAACACCCAAGTTGGTCGACCTGTATCACACCCAAAAATCGAAGTTCGACTTCGAGGTCTACGCTATTGCGACGGACACGTCGATGCAGGACATCAGGGAATTTGTCGGGAAGTTCAAGACGCCCTGGACGACGGTCTGCGGTCCCCGCACCTACACGGGACGAACATTCACGACTGACTATTACGCCCCCAACACACCAACGATTTACATTCTTGACGAAAACAAGAAAGTGATCGCCCGTCGCCTGGGCATTGACCAGATCGTCGATTTCCTCACCAATTACGAAAGGTTATTGCATCGGAGGGAAACGGATTCGGGCTCAACGGAAGGGTAGCGGCCTGACAACCGGATAAACCAAACGCGGTCGGCTTGCTCCGTTCTATTTTGCCTCGGAAAGCCAAGCACGGGCATCCTTTTCACTGGTAAACGTGCGTGTTGGGATGGCAGGTTTGCTGATCTCCAACCAGAAGTTGCTCATCATTCGGGTGATGGGAGACCCGATGATCAGGGCGAGTCGGATCATGTGCTTGACTCCGTCACCCTTCGAGAAATAGTCTCTCGCTTCCTTCGTGATGTTTTTCACGCCGGTCACATCCGTAATCGACAAAAAGTCGCGGCCGGCGCACAATGCCAGGCGATCGCTCACTACCTTCTTTGCGGCAGCCAGATCAATCAACACGCCGGGCTTATATTTTCCGAACATAAGTCCGTCCTCGATCCAAAGTGTAATGAACTCGTTTTCCAGTCTATCCATTCCAAAAAAAATTGCCTGCCGCTGGCCGGTGGGGTCAAATTAATGGATTTACAGATTCAAAACTATTTCCGCCGATATATTTGCTGGCCGGTCCTCTTCTAAAGAGACTCAAGGATTTAAAGCCCAACACCTAAGGCCCAGGGTTCCGACCGAGACAGGCTCTTATCCAGGAAACATGGACCACCAATCCGGATACTCCTAAGTAATTCCCCGGCGTCGCGGACTTAAAATAAGCCTCTTACGCCATTCCCTACACCTTTAGCGAACAACAACCCAAGTTCCTCGGGGTTTCCCCTGAATTGAAAAGAAACAGGTTCTTCCCGATGCGCGACATTCGGTTTAGGCGAAGATTTGTATCGAAAACAACAACCGCCATCCAATGGCCAAAACCAAACACAATAATTTTCTCGACACGGTGGATGAGATATTCACTGACGCCAAGAACCAGGGGATCATTCACCTTTACACGGAGGACGACGCCTACACCGGAAGGCATTTGCAAATCAACGGCCGACAGCTTTACCACTTTGGAACGACCAGTTACATGGGGCTGGACCAGGACGAGCGGCTGAAACAGGCGTCGATCGATGCGATCCTAAAGTACGGAACGCAGTTTCCCCTTTCGAAGACCTACGTTTCGTTTGTACTCTACCGGGAACTGGAGGAATTGTTACACCAGATGTACCAAAACCCGGTCTTGGTCGCCAAGAACAGCACGTTATGTCACCTTGGGGCAATCCCTTCGGTGGTCCGGGATGAAGATGCCGTCATTCTCGATCACCAGGTTCACCATAGTGTTCAAAGCGCCTGCCAGATGTTGAAGCCGCGCGGAATACGGGTCGAACTGATTCGGCACAGTAACCTCGATATGCTGGAAGAACGAATCAAGGCTCTACGCGACAAACATGAGAAGATCTGGTATATGGTGGATGGCGTTTACTCGATGTTTGGCGACTGTGCTCCCCTCCCCGAGTTGTTGCAACTGCTGGATAAGTACCCGCAGCTCCATCTCTACGTTGACGATGTCCACGGACAGAGCTGGGCGGGAAAACATGGAACCGGATATGTATTGGACACGATAGGCACATTGCACGAAAAAATGATCCTCGTGGGTACGCTGAGTAAATCATTCGGGGCAAGCGGTGCCGTGATGGCCTGTGCCAACGAAGAATTGCTTCGCTATGTCAAAACCTTTGGAGGGCCTCTCACCTTTTCCGCTCAACTGGAACCTGCGAGCGTAGGAGCGGCAGTGGCGTCGGCCAGGATCCACCTTTCGGATGAAATATATGCGATGCAGGCAGAGCTCCGGGAAAAGGTTCGCTATTGCAACACCCTCATCAAGGAAGCCGGGATACCGCTTGTAGACGAGAACGATTGTCCCGTGTTCTTCATCCCCACGGGATTACCGTCGTCCGGTTACAACATGTCCAAGCGACTAATGAATGAAGGCTTTTACGTGAATATGGGGATATTTCCGGCTGTTCCGGTAAAGAATACAGGCATCCGCTTTACGCTTTCGCGTCACAATGGAAAAGAAGACATCAGGCATCTTGTGGATGCCATAAAATATCATTACCCGCTTATGCTCGAGGAGGAGCATCGCAGCGAAAACGACGTGAGAAAGGCTTTCAAACTACCCCTGATCAACGAAGATGAAAAGGCGTTTAAGACCGGGCAATTCACGGTCGTCCATGAAACGAGTATTGACCGGATAGACCGAGACACGTGGAATGGATTTTTCGGCGACCGGGGAATCTTTGACTGGAACGGCGTGCGTTTTCTGGAAGACGCATTTACCGGGAATGCGTCCCCGGAGCATAACTGGGATTTTCACTATGTTCTGATAAACGATAACGCCGGGGAGACAGTAGCCGCGACGTTCTTCACGGTTGGCCTATACAAAGACGATATGATGGCGCCTGCTTCGGTCTCCATGCAAATTGAAGCCGAGCGTGAACGCGACCCCTATTACCTTACCTCAAAGGTCGTAAGCCTGGGGTCGCTCGCGTCGGAAGGTGATCACCTTTACGTCAACCGCAACCACGCCCGTTGGAGAGATGCGCTCAAGCAGTTGTTCAATATCATGACGGACGTCCAGGAGGAATCCGGCGCGTCGATGCTGATGCTGCGCGACTTTGCGGATGCCGACGATGACCTGAAAGAGTTTCTCACCGGCCAAGGGTTCATCAAGGTCACCAAAAGTTGTGGATGTCTAAGGAATAGAAAAGGTGTAGAAAACCCAAATTGGAAAAACACGGATGAATTTCTCGAGGCTCTCGGCGCACGATCGAGGCGACACATTCGAAACGATGTATTGAAGCACGAAGCGTCATTCGATATCGAAATAAAAGACGCTGTTAGTGACGACGAGCTCGCGTATTATCAGCAACTGTTCATGAATGTGAAGTCGCGAAACTTCGATATCAATACGTTTGATTATCCGGAGCGGTTCTTCTCGCTCATGCAGTACGATCCAGACTGGGAGTTTATCGTCCTTCGAATCAAGGATGCTCCCGCGGAAGACTTCCGCGACATCGCGGCCGTTATCTTCTGCTACCGCAACGCCGGCAATAACTACAACCCTTTGTTTGTAGGGATCAATTACGAGTACCAGGCCGACTATCACCCCTATCGTCAGGCGATCTTCCAGGTGGTGAAACGCGCAAGAGACCTCAAGGCAAAACGGGTATTCCTCGGCCTTTCAGCAACGATAGAGAAGAAAAAATTTGGAGCCGTCGTAACGCCCAAGGTCGCCTACGTCCAGGCGAAGGACAACTTTAACATGGAGTTTATCGAAAGCATATCGGTAAAAACAACACAACAAACCCGATGAACAAAAACAACAACCGTCTCCTGACGGTCGACTATAATCAGCGGATCGAAGCGATCACGCGCCTCATTTTCGAGATTGCCCAGGGGAATTTCGATTTCGAGATCCCCCAGTCAGACATGGAGGACGAGCTTGACGCCATCATTGTCGGCATCAGGATGCTCAAGGAAGAATTGAAATCCTCCACGGTCTCCCGGAACTATCTCGAGAGTATCTACAAGGGTGTTGTCGACATCCTCTTTGTACTCGACGAGAACTACGTCATACAGGAGTGTAATACAGCCGCTGTGCGTTTCCTCGGCATGGACAAGTCCGTCATCATCGGGCTGCCGATCACCTTATTTGTCCAGGACGCGGACAAGCACATGTTGAATGCGCGAGCCGCGGCTTTCACGTTGGAAACCACCAACATTGAAGTATACTTTAAGCGCCAGGGCGGGAATACCCCGGCTATCGTTTCCTGTTCACAACTCTTCGACAAGAACGACCAAAAGAGCGGCATACTGGTGGTAGCCAAAGATATCTCGATGCAAAAGCAGGCGGAAGATGAGTTACGCAAAGCAAAGGAATACGCAGAAACGGCGAACGTCGCGAAAAGCAGCTTCCTGGCGAACATGAGCCACGAGATACGCACCCCATTGAATAG
>CAZIAG010000304.1:1735-5208 GCA_964537375.1 uncultured Roseivirgaceae bacterium | reverse complement strand
TGGCTGCATAGGCGGTGAAACCGGCAAAGGCAGTAGGCATATCCGCAAGGTTCTCCAGCGTTGGGGCGCTGGGTTGTGTGACGAGGATGGCGGTATTGGTAATAAAAGGCGGACTGAACCTGACCTCTTTTTTACGTGCATCGGTTATCGTTACGTTGCCGAGACCAAATACGCCCCCCTTTCCATTTTTCGTTCTTTCGTACATGCCGGTGAAACTCGACCCGTCGCCCACAAACTGTAGTTCCAGATCAACTCCCTTTGAATCCTTAACCCATGCTGCAAAGTCGTGCATGATGTCGACACAGATGCCGGTCAACTGACCCGACTCTCCCTTATAGACAAAACCGGGTGTCTCCACGTAGGCCAGGGAGACTTTCCCCTTCTTTGCCTTTGCAGCGCTGGACCATGTATCGCCAGTATAGGATTGAGCCAGAACCATCACCGAAAGGCTCAACCACAACAGCGTTGAAATAAGAGCTTTCATACGTTTGGTGGATTAATGAGTGTTTAATCGCACATGATTTTATTCAATAATCCCGAAAATCCCTACGCAAACGTAAGGTTGAAGTAATTTTTTGCCGGCTTTTGCGTGGTAACACGATGGCTCTTTATCGAAACAAGGAATACGGAACCCGAAAACGATGACCATGGAAGCTCTCCTTATTAAGGAATGCGGCAATTCCTCCTTTAACGTCGTCGCTGGTCACGGGCAAGAAGGAACGCAGAATACGGAACCCAAAAAAAATTACCATTGAAGCTTCTCCTTATTAAGGAATGCGGCGATACCGCGTTTACAGTCGTCGCTGGCCCTTGCCTTGGCATTCATTTCGGCCGCAAAGGTGAGCGCTTCATCCAGTCCGAGCGATTGTACCCTGGCGATCATCTGCTTGGTCACGCTCATGGAATAGCCGGAATTGGACTCCACGAGATTAAGAGCAAATGCCTTCACCTCGTCAGCGAGTTCTGGTCCGGGCAGCACTTCGTTGACGAGCCCCAGGTGATGAGCCTCGTGAGCGGAACAAAGGGAACCACTTAACAAAAGCGCACGGGCCCGGGCCTCCCCTATCTTTCGGATGAGAAACACCATGACAATAGCCGGCACAAACCCGATGCGCACTTCGGTGTACCCGAAATTTGCTTCGGGCACGGCGAAACTGAAATCGCATACCGTTGCCAACCCGCACCCTCCCGCCAGGGCATGCCCCTGGATCTGTGCAATCACGACCTTCTTCAGCGTATAGATCTGGAGATACAACTCCTTCAAATGCGTGGAGTCCGCAAAATTTTGCTCAAACGAAAACTCCTGCAACTGCCTGAGATACTCGAGGTCGGCGCCCGCACAAAACGCCTCACCCCTGGCCCGCAACACGATGACCTTCGCATTGTCATCCTGCTCAGCGCGCGCAAAGACTTCCTTGAGTTCCGTGACCATCTCAAAGCTCAAGGCGTTGCGTTTTTCGGGACGGTTGAGGGTAATGTAGCCTATGTGATCCTGAGCCTCATACTGAACGTATTTCATCGTCTTGGTTTAAGTCTTCAAGGATTAGGGTAAAGGCGCCGTCGTGATTGACCGAGTGCACTTTCACCCCTAATTCACGGGCAATCTCGACAAATTTGCTGGCATAATAATATCGATTGCTGCTGTCGAGCACAACCCGGACATGCTGATAACGCCCTAAGAACTGCGCAAATCCCGCCACTGCGTTGTTGCTTACAATAATAATGTCCGGGCGAATGCCCTCAGGCATGGTGAACCCTTTGTCGGTGAGCCTGATGATCGTCGTCCCCTGCCAGCGAGTGATCTCTATCGAGGGCAACCTCCGGGTAAAGGGCGGTCCCACACTGGTCGACGAAATGCCGGACCGCAGGCGATTCGGTGCAATGTGAAAATCGATTCGACTGTCCTGCATCAGCAGCGAAGTATCCGCGACAAACCAGGCCCTGCCTGCATCCATCAGGTCGATGGCGGTGTGGCCGTACACGCGATACACCACCATCTTTCGAACATCAACGCTTCCGACAAAATGATTCCACTGAAGGACGGAGAAGAGGATGACCCATACGAAACAGACCTTCAACCAAACAAAGCGTTTGACTTCCAGAAGGAGGATGATCGACAACACAATAGCCACCAGCACGACGCCCTGTAAGGGCGAGAGGTAGATATCTTCCGTCACGGCATAGGGCAACCACTCAACAAAGAACACCGCTCCGTTTAGAACCTTTACGCTGACGGTCAACACCCACCCAACAACAACGGCAAGCGGCGCGATGAATCCCACGGCAATCAACGACACGCCCGATACCAGCACGACGAACGAAGCAGGAATCACCAGGAGGTTAGACAAAATGAAATAGTTGGGAAACTGGTGAAAATAAACGATGCCCAACACAAATGTACCGGCCTGTGCCGCGATGGACACGCTGGTAATTTTCCAAACCTGGTCGCCCAACCAACCCGGCGCTTCCCACAGCCGGTAAATGCGCGGATGCAGAAACACAATACCCAAAACCGCCAGATAGGAAAGTTGAAACCCAACCGACATGATCAGGTACGGATCGATCAGTAACAGACAAAAGGCCGAGCACGCCAGGGTGTTGTAAATGTTGGCGAACTGCCCCGTCGCCCTGGCCACCGTCAAAAAGCTAAACATCATAACCGCGCGCTGCACCGATGGCGAGAGCCCCGTCACAAACGCATAACTCCAAAGCAGGAAAAGGCCCACCATCGCGATGATCCATCTGCCTGCCCGTGTCTTCTTCAACGGCCGCAGCATCCAGACGATAATCATGTAGAGAATACTAACGTGCAACCCAGAAACGGCAAGAACGTGCATTGCCCCCGTTGCGGAATAGGCATTCCGAAGTTCGTTATCAAGGCCGTCGGTAACCCCTAATACCAGCGCCGATGCTGTGGCTCGCTCCCGTTCACCATAAACATGCCGGTGAATCAATGCTGTCGCCCAGCGCCTCGTGTCAATGGCATATTTCATGAACATCGACGGAGGTTCATTGCCGAGGAACTGGATATCCTCCTTCCTCAGAAAATGTTGATGGTAGATGTTCCGGTATCCCAGGAATCTTTTGTAATCGAATTCGCCGGGATTTGCCGGAGCTTCCACTTCATCGGGTGAACCTTTGACAAGGAACTTGTCGCCGTAGTGCGGTGGCGTGGGAAAGTCATCGCGCGAGAAATACAGGATGATCTTACCGGTCGCGGTTTGCCATTGATCCGTCTTCACCCGTTGAGCTTCCGCTTCAATCTTCCAGCTCCTCTCCTTCTCCTCCGGATAGCGTGTGATCACGACCTCGTAGCAATTCACAGCATCGGCCACCGACAGGAGGTGCTCCTGATCGCGGCTCTCTGTTTGCAACAACACATGAACATAACCCGCGACGAACACCGCGGGTAAGCCGATCCATCCCATGGCCGAGGAAGAACGGAAGAAAAGATAAGCAAGAAGATAAAGACT
>CAZIAG010000304.1:0-1725 GCA_964537375.1 uncultured Roseivirgaceae bacterium | reverse complement strand
AGACTGATCAGGAAAACCAATGCAATTACGCTACGGTTTTCCTGAATCACCTCGGGATCGTGGATACCCAACAAAATTCCTCCAAGGAAAAAAAGGGTAATTCGAACAAACGCAAAGGGTATCCATCGGAACATAAAGGAAGTTAGGAAATTCAGTCAGAAGCAGAGATCTCGGGCCACCTGAATTTCGGCGAAGGGAGATCGAAGCCCGAGAGGTCCAGAGGCTGGACGCACACCTATTGGTCCAAACGAGTTCCTATATTAAGAGAGACACAATGCCGTGGGTTGATGCCTTCGAAGTCAGGCTGGCCTTGGTCACCGGTCGACTAGTTTGTCATCACCGGTTACCCGTTCGCGAAACTAGATCCTCATCCCTTCATCTTCCTCCGGCTTGGCATCGCGACGGTAGGCATCGATGATGTCTTTGACGAGTTTATGACGGACGACGTCCTTCTCGGAGAGTTCGACAAATCCGATACCTTTAACATCAGTGAGGATCCGGATTGCCTCCTTCAAACCCGAGCGCTGATTGCGGGGGAGGTCAATCTGGGAGGTGTCGCCCGTGACGATCATCTTCGAGTCGGGCCCCATGCGGGTGAGAAACATTTTCATCTGCATGGGTGTTGTGTTCTGCGCTTCATCGAGCAGGATAAACGCATTGTTCAACGTTCGTCCCCGCATATAGGCCAGCGGCGCGATCTCGATGATTTCGCGTTCCATATAATATTGGAGCTTCTCATACGGGATCATGTCATTAAGCGCATCATAGATCGGACGTAGATACGGATCGATCTTTTCCTTTAAATCACCCGGAAGGAAACCTAGGTTTTCACCTGCCTCCACCGCGGGGCGCGTGATGATGATTTTCTTCACCTGTTTGTTTTTGAGCGCCCTTACCGCCATGGCCACGGAAATGAAGGTCTTGCCCGTACCGGCAGGTCCGAGCGCGAACACAAGGTCATTGTCCCTTACCTGGTCGACCAGTTTCTGCTGATTGACGGTCTTCGCCCGTATTGACGCGCCCTTGGTTCCATAGAGGATAATATCATCCGGACCGGCCGTTTCGTTTGCCGGGGGAAGCGTCATTTCCGCTTCCTTTGAGATATAGTTCTGAACGTTCTCCTCGGTCACCCGTCCGTATTTATGGTAATGGTCGATAAGCGAATTCAGAATATCGTGTATCTGGACGATGTCAGCTGTCGATCCTTTCAGGACAATCTGGTTGCCCCGGGAAACAATCCTGCTTTTGGGAAACGCGGCTGCCAGGGAATCTATGTTTTTATTTTCAACACCCAGGAAATCAATCAGGGAAATATTGTCGAGTGTGACTACCTTTTCTATCAATGACTTATTTATGTTTAAATGGCAGTAAAATCTTTAATTTTAGGCACAACAAAAATACTCAATAAATAAGCACGCAAACAGGCCTTTAAGTTCAAAACCCATTCTAAAAAACACACCTGACCGGCAATGCCCATCGTAACACTTTTAACGGATTCTGGAGAAAGTGATCATTACGTGGCTGCCATTCGTGCCAAACTCCTTTCTCAAAACCCCGACCTGCGGCTGATCGACATAACGCATTCCATTGAATCGTGCGACATCGCCCATGCGGCCTTTATATTAAAGTCGGTCTTTCGCGACTTTCCCGCCGGCACGGTACACCTCGTTGGGGTCGATGCAGTCGGGCCCCGCGGAGCCGCCAGCATTGCCCTTCAACTCGAAT
>CAZIAG010000303.1:727-5216 GCA_964537375.1 uncultured Roseivirgaceae bacterium | reverse complement strand
CAGTTGACGGAAAAAGAGGTGAAGGACTTTTCAAAGTTCAGCCTGTTCCGTGGCTTGGCACTGATGGCAGAGGGCCGGGCCTTGGACGGTGTCGAAAAGGAAGTGCATGAAATGGCTGTTGAGGAAGCACTCCGGTCTGGTATCAAGATTTCTGGTTTTGGTGTCCCTACTGAGATCGGTATTGCCAAACGTGGACAGACGGTAACCGGACAAACAGCAAACGCCGGCGATCAAGGCGGAGTAACGGTTCAAACCGATGTCAATGGACTGATTGAGGCGCTTTGGTCAAGGAACTTTCTTGGTTTAGTTGGTGCGACGAGGCTCTCAGGGCTTATCGGGAATCAGAAATTCCCGGTTCAGGATACGAAGCCTTCAGCGTCAGAACTGACGGAAATAGAGGCTATGAGTGACACTGAAATCCTGTTCTCAGATGTCGATATGTCGCCGAACCGTCGGGGTGTAACGATCCCGATCTCAAAGTTGCTTCTTATTCAAAACGCCAGCTTTGACACCCAAGCATTTGTGATGAATCAAATCCGAATGGCGCTCGACTACAAACTGAATGTTGACGCCATCACCGCGCTGCTCTCTGCCATCACGACTGGCAACGGTAACTTGTTGGCGCTTGGCGACAACGGCGCCGCTCCTACTTATGAGGATATTGTCGGCCTTGAAACAATGATCGCAGCCGCCGACGCTGACGCAGAAGGAATCAAGTACCTGACCAACTCAAAGGTTCGCGGAAAACTGAAACTTACCCAAAAGTTTGCAGGCACGAACGGAGACCCGGTGTGGGAGAAAGGAAACGAAATGAACGGTTACCCCGCGGTAGTTTCCAACATCGTTCCGTCGAATCTGACAAAAGGCTCCGCATCCGGCACTTGCTCGGCGATCATCCTTGGAAACTTCCGCGACTTCTATGTCGGAATGTGGGGAGGTATGGACTTCGTGGTCGATCCTTACTCTGCTAAACGCAAGAACCAGATCGAAATCACCGCGAATATGTTCTGGAACACGAAAGTCGCAAGGGTGGCATCGTTTGCCGGCATCAAGGATGCATTGACAGCTTCTGAATAAGTGCCATGCGTTTGAAATTAGTTAAATACCATCCCCAATTCGCCTACTCAGTGGGCGATGAGTTCACCGTAAACGAGAAGGATACAAAAATCCTTCTCGAAGGTGGGTACGCTATACCTGTCGGTCAAAAGGTTGAGACACCTGAATCAAACACAGTCCCGGCGGGGAACGCTTCCATTCAACTTCCGAAACACAAAAAACAGCAAAACAGAAAATGAAAAAGATTATGCTTTTCGCCGTCGTGCTTATCACACTAGCGGCATTCGATGTGAAGGCTCAAAGGACTCAAAAATTCCTAAGCCCCTTTGGTTTTGAAACCGACACAGTTACCAACACAGGCACCGCATATCTGACGGTCAGGAATACAAAGGAAGGCAGCGACGTGGTAGCGATCCAGGTTGTTTGCACGAAGATTTCAGGTACCACCGCCGGCACGCTGACTCTTCAAGGGAGTTTGGATGGAGTGAACTTTTACGCGCTGACGGACACAACATCGGTTCCTAATATCAACACATTCACAGCTACCGATGTGGCGAGTCAGACCTTCATCTGGAAGTTATCCGACAACCCTGTGGAGTTTTACCGTGTAAGTTGGACCGGGTCGGGCACCATGTCCGCGACGCTGAAGGCTTTTTTACTATCGAGGTAGATTTTGTTTTGATGCGCGGCGTATATCAGCCCATTACGATGCCGACGGAATACCCTGTCACCCTTTCGGATCTGGTGTCTGTTCACATCAAAGTGGACGACACCGACCCGGAAGCCGACCTGATCAACGAGTACATCAAGGCGGCGACTGAATTGGTGGAGGACTACACCCAGCGGACCTTCATGCAAACAGTGTGGGAGTACCAGGCGCCGGACTTTTCCGAAATGGACTGCGAAGGGTATCTGAAGCTCATGAAAGCGCCGCTGGTTTCGGTCGAGAGCGTGAAGTACGTCGATTCGGACAAGGTAGAGCAGACAATGGACACGTCCGACTACCAAGTGCAAAGTGGATTACTCAACGCACCCGGACGAATCAAGTTCATCGGATCTGTGCCATCATTGGACGACAGGCCCGACGCGGTGAAGATAAGATTTACAGCAGGCTACGGCGCAGAAGGCGCGACAACTGACCAACAGCGAACAGCCATTTCAGAGAAACGCGCTTCACGGGCAAAGATCGCCATCCTTCGCGCCGTGGCTGGCTTTTACGAACACCGGCAGGATGAAAGCAGAACGCCGGTGTATGAACTGACGGAGAACATCCGGGCGATACTCTCGCCGCTGAGGTTGTTCCTGTGAAACTGCGGTGTGGACCAGTGGTAAGGTCGCGGGGCTCATATCCCCGAGGTCACGCGTTCGAATCGCGTCACCGCTACTAACGAAAGAATATGGCATCAGGTCTCGAAAGTACAACGATTGGTAGGAAGGACACTCGGATAACAATCTCATCCCGAACGTCCACCAATGATCCGGTCACGAACGAACCTGAGTACACCTATGCAACACTTGCGACGGTGTGGGCTGAAGAACTCGGACCCTTGAGCAGTGAGAAGTACGAAGCCGATCAGCAAGTGGCAGTAAATATTGTCCGGTTCCGCGTAAGGTCGAGTGAGACACTTAGAACCTCCCTCGACGAAACTTGTCGGGTTACACGTGGAACGGACACCTTCGAGATCAGTCGGATCGAGAAGATAGGTCGAAATGTTGAACTAGTTCTCACCTGCGAAATGCGCGACAATGGCTAAGGTGAAAGGTGTGAAGATCGAAGGGCTTGAGCCGTTGATGCGGGCATTTGAAGGACTACCTAATGAGTTTAAGGCGTCCGTGGTAAGAAACATCGCACGTAAGCCAGCTGGAAGAATTGTCACGCTTGCCAGAAGGCTGTTCACTCCGAAGGACACCGGGGCGACGAAAAGAACCTTCGCCATCCTCCCGGTTAAGAACCTTTCTCAAATGTTCCTTGAGATCGGAGTTAAGGGAAGGTCACTCGCGTGGATATTCATGAAGGGCGCGACCAGCAGGCAGAAGTCAAGCGGGGCAAAGACCGGAACGATTGAACCTCTAGGTATGGTGCATGAACAAGCTGCCGAACAAATCGGGCAACGGGTCACAAAGGAATACACGGTTGATCTGAATAAGATAATCGTGAAGTACTGGAAAAGGCATTTAAGGAAACGGCGATGAACGGGGAGTACGTGGTTATCAACATCCTGCTTAATGACGACGCGGTGAGCGACATTGTCGGAAACAGGATTTACCTGGATGAAGCGCCGCAAAACGCGCAGTACCCTCTCATCATCATCGAGCAGGAGGACAGCGAGACGTTCCCGACAAAGAGCGGAAGGGCGTACTACGACAGGGATTTTATCAGGGTGTTTCCGTATGCGGATAACCTTCGGGAGTTGAAAGACATGGCTAACGCCATCCGCGATGCTTTGGATTTTGCGGAGGCTGGTTTATACAGCGGTATAAGGATGGACTCCTTGAGGTTTCAGTCGCAAAACTCTTTCAGTGAGCGAATAGCGAACCGGAAGACCTACGCAAAGGACCAGTTATATGAAGTCTGGACCACGCGGGAAGTGATAACAGCGGACAGCACCTTGATAACAGCAGACTCAACACTTATAACAGCGGATAATTTTTAAACCAAAAAAATAAAGATTTGAAAAATGGCAACTGATGCAACGATTTTAGGACAAGACCTCCCGTTAAAGATCGCGGATGATTCGAGCGTCCTTATCATACAAAACCTGACGACGAACTCGGCATCGTTTGTTACGGATGTTATTGAGACGACGACCAAACAGACCGGATCGTACAAAGAGTATAAAGCGGTCCGCAACGATGTGACTTTCGGCTTTGAAGGTTTCTACTCTGTGACTGCAAACGCGCAGGCCGCAACGTTCGCCGACATGCTCGGATGGAAAGAGGCCGGGACGACTATCAATTGGGAGGTAGGCACCGGAGTAGCCTCTACCCCGAAGTGGTCTGGCACCGGAATCATCACTTCACTTGAGATTACCGCGCAGGACGGCGAGAACGTCACATTCTCTGGAGAGATTCAAAACACCGGCGACATCACAGTAGGAACTTACTCGTCGTAATTGTATGCAGTCAGCGGTAAAGCAAATCGAAATCGGTGGTAAGCACTACCCGGTAAGGTACGATGTGAACGCCCTTTGTGATTATGAGGAAATCACAGGCCGGGAAATCTGGGATAAGAAATTAGGGCTGAAGGAAATCCGGGCTCTGGTTTATGTCGGGCTGAAGGCCGGACACGCTTTTGAACAACGACCGTTCAACCTAACCCTAACCGACGTCGGCGACTTCATTTCAATTCAGGATATGAAGAAAAAGTCTGGTGTAGTCGGGGCTTGTCTTGAAAAGCTGAATGAAGACTTGAAAATCGGAGGCGAGGACGGCA
>CAZIAG010000303.1:0-717 GCA_964537375.1 uncultured Roseivirgaceae bacterium | reverse complement strand
GCCGGGGGAGTAGACCTGGACGGCCTGCAAAAAATCTTTCTTGGGAAGCTCGGCAGGAACGTCCGGGAGTTTTACACCTCGACGCTAAGAGAGTTAAGAAATGCCGTCGAAGGTTTCGAGGAGCGAAGGAAAGAAGATCACGAGCGGTACATGATCGGGATCAGGAAGGTGGTTTTTTACGGAGCCCGGACGATGTTCTACAAAAGACCGCCATTCAAGAAAGAGTCTGATGTTTACCCGCTCGAATTGGATGAGAAAATCCGAAAGGCCCGGCTGAAGAAAATGAAACCGATTGAGGGTATAAGGAAAGTGAAATGATTAGCGCGTTAACCGTAAAGATCGGCGCCGATATTGACCAGCTGAGGCAGGAACTTCAGGAGGCCACGAAAGGTCTGCGAGGGTTTCAGTCGTCATTGATGAGCATCGCTGGCACTTTAGGGATAGCTTTTGGAGTCCGCGAAGTCGCAAGATTCACCGTTGAAATCCACAAACTTGCCGGGGAGGCTCAAGGTGTCGGGGCTGCCTTCAATAAGCTGCCGAACGCGACAGCCCTGATGCATGAGTTAAAAGAGGCTACTGGGGGAACAGTGTCAGAGCTTGATTTAATGAAGCGCGCCGTTCAGGCCTCAAACTTCGACATTTCGCTTTCCGCGCTTCCGAAGTTATTGGAGTTCGCCACGCTTCGCGCACAGCAAACCGGCCAATCAGTTGACTACC
>CAZIAG010000302.1:0-5237 GCA_964537375.1 uncultured Roseivirgaceae bacterium | reverse complement strand
GCCGCGCACGCCGCACTTCTCCATCCGCTTCTCGACGACTTCGAAGCCGGGCATATAGGGTCCAAACTGACGGCGTGCAGTATCATCGGTGGAAGCCGAAATGATTGTCGTGGTGCGTCCATGGAAATTGTTTCTGACTGCCACGATCACGGCCTTGTTGTCGGGTATGTTCTTCGCTACATAGCCCCACTTGCGCGCAAGTTTGATCGCGGTCTCGTTCGCTTCGGCACCGCTGTTCATGAACAAGGCCTTGTCGTAACGAAACGTCTCGCACACGTATTTTTCGGCGAGGCCCAACTTGTCGTTGTAGAATGCGCGCGAGGTGAGGGTAAGTTCTTTGGCCTGCGCGATCATCGCGGCGATGATCCGCGGATGACAGTGTCCCTGGTTTACGGCACTGTAGGCCGAGAGGAAGTCGTAGTATCGCTTGCCCTCAACATCCCAAAGGAATACACCTTCACCCTTCGTCAATACCACCGGCAAAGGATGGTAATTGTGTGCTCCGAACTTGTCCTCCAGGGCAATCGCCTGTTCCGATGAAACGATCTCTATCATACGCCGCGATTTTGGGATTGCAAAGTTACCCAAATAGGCCGGGAAAGCCAATGAAACCAACCCAAAGCTTTTGACACAGGTTGTCAATGATCGCAACCACATTGTCGCTTCAATCACTTTCGTTAATTTTACGAACATGGAAACAGGTACGGACGGCCTGAAGCATTTTTTAAACTACCTTCGGAGCCTTACTTTTTTTGACAGGCTATTTCGATGGAGCAGCGTGAAGTCGGCATTGGTGGATGCAAGCGCCGACTTTCAAAAACTCGTGTTCGGTGTTGAAACCGGTGTTCAAGCCAGGCGCGACCTGGAGGTTGAACGCGAAAAGGTCAGGACGCTTGAGGCGGCCGTCGCTGAACTGCGACTTTTACGCGCTGAACGTGAACAGTTGCTAAAGGACAAGGCTGCCCTTGAAAGCAAGAACGACGCATACCTGAAACGCGGCAACGAATTGTCAGCTGAACTGAATTCTTCCCGCCAGAAAATTGAAACCCTGGAAGCACGTCTCCGGGAGCTTTCCTCCGAAAACACAAAGTTCAAAGCTTCGCATGAGGAGCGTGTCAAACAATACGAGACGAACGTCGCCAAGCTGCACGATGTAATCAAACGCACCCACGATGAACGCGATCGTGAGCGCCGGGCACAACACGAACAGGAGATCGCAAGACTGCTGAAGATGAAGGAGACCTGGTCGGCGCACGAAGAAAATGTGAAGAACAGGATCAAGGCGATCTGCAACCGCCACGGTGTTGAATATTTGGATACGGTGCCGTTCCGCGGAAGGCCCGATGTCACGCTCAGGATCAACGGCGAATTCGTCGTCTTTGACGCGAAGAGCCCCGCGGGAGATGACCTTTCCAATTTCCCTCAATACCTCAAGAACCAGTCCGAAAGCGTGGCTAAATACGTGAAGGAAGAGAACGTACGAAGAGAGATCTTTTTGGTGGTGCCCGCCAACACCCTTGAACACCTTAGTCAGTTCGAGTTCAGGTTGAGCGACTACACCGTATACGTGATCTCTATTGATTCTTTGGAGCCCATCATCCTCGCGCTGCGACGTATCGAAGACTATGAGTTCGCAGAACAACTCAGCCCGGAGGAAAGGGAAAACATCTGCCGTATCATCGGCAAGTTTGTCCATCTCTCGAAAAGACGTATCCAAATCGACGGGTTCTTCGCACAGCAGTTCTTTGAATTGGTGTACCGCAGCGAAGCGGACCTGCCGAAAGACATTCTCAACGCGGTGAGTGAGTTTGAGAAATCGGAGAAGCTCAACCCGCCCCAAGAGAAACGCGCGCGACAGATCAACATAAAAGAACTCGAATCGGATGCCGCGAAGATCAAACAGGATGCTCACCAGAAAGGTATCTACACCGACGAGTCGTTCTTGGTGAAAAACCTGAACAAACTCCCGTTGTACACACCGCCGTCCGAAAAGAAGAAAGAGACGGATCAGAAGAGTCTCTTTTCAGACGTCGTTCCGGAAGAAGAGAAGAAGCAAGCGGGCTAGTAGATACGGCCGATGTGATCGACGATCATGCGCTTCATGTCAAGCGGATCAATCAACCCTTGTTTGCTGTAGATGACATGCCCGCCGGGTGCGATCAACAACGTGTAGGGAAGGGCCCCTTCCCATTTCTTGTCGACAATCTCCATGAACTTGTATTTGTCGCCGTTGAAGATGTAGTTCTTCATCGACGCCTGTTTTTTGGTGAGGAAATTCAACGCGTTTGGCTTGCGGGCCATGTCGTCGAGGCTAATGGTGATCAGCTCGAACTCCCGGTTGCGGTACATCCGGTTCATTTCTACGAAATACGGGAACTCTGTAACGCACGGTCCGCACCATGTTGCCCAGACGTTGACGAGCCGGTAGTTGATGGTTTCATTTTTCAGTAGCGAACGAAGTTCGTCGGCAGACAACTCTTCCAGGGAAACGCGTTCCTTTGCCCATTCCTCGAAAGCACGTTCGGCGTAATCGCGTTTGTCAGGCCACTTGATGGAGCATCCAAATGTTTTTGTTTTCTCCACAGGTACCGGCTTCCCGGCCAGGAGCGCATCGAGTGCGTTCCGCGTATCGTGGGTCCTGGCCGTTCCGGGTTTTTCGCCGTCGTCGATGCGGCCTGTGTATCGCAGGTGCCGCTTTTCGTCGAAGATGAACACGTGCGGTGTCGCCTGAGGCCCGTATTTCATCGATGCCTCTGAGGTTTCGCCGTCATACAAGTATGGAAAATTGAACGCTTTGTCCTGCGCACGGATTTTCATTTCCTCGAAACTGTCGCTGAGATCGGTGTAGCCGAGTTCATCGAGCCGCACGGAAAGAGGGTCGTTGGGTGAAATGGCTACCACGGCAACACCTTTCGGTTCATAGTCGGCAGCCAGTTGCTTGATTCTCTCTTCGTAGGCCTGGGCGGTGGGACAATGGTTGCAGGTGAATAGGATGACCAGAATACGGGCCCCCGCAAAATCCTTCAGCGAGTATGTCCTCCCGTCGGTCGCCGGCAAGGAAAAGTCCGGCGCAGGACTTCCGATCTCCAGCGGTTGAGGATCGGCCGATGCGGAAGCGCCAGTGATGCATGAGAGGAGGATGACGGCTACGAGTAACGTTCTCATGGGCAGCGGTTTTGGGTAAACAATTTACTCATTAAACCAGGTACGGGTGCCCCCTTTTATGGAAAACTTTTTTGGCGACATTTGCATTTCATGACTATGGACAAAGCAACCATGAAGATTACGCCAGACAATCGTTTGAAGAAGTTGATCGTGGTCGGTGACCGCGTTTTGATCAAGCCGGTAAAGCAGTCGGAACGGACTGAAAGCGGGCTGTATCTTCCACCCGGGGTACAGGAGAAGGAAAAGATACAAAGCGGGTACGTGATCAAGGTGGGACCCGGATACCCGTTGCCGTTGCCTGCCGATGAGGACGACATGTGGAAGGGTAAGGACGAACAGGTGAAATATCTTCCTCTCCAGGCCCAGGAGGGCGACCTGGCTATCTTTCTGCCGAAAGGAGCCGTGGAGGTGATGTATGAGAACGAAAAATATTTCATCGTGCCACAGGCATCTATTTTGATGCTTGAGCGTGAAGAAGATCTTTGATCATCTATGGCGGGTCTATCCTTCGATGTATTACGCACCGGAAAGAAATACCGGCTCAGGAACTTTGGCGAAAAACACGAATTCGTCGTGGAGAACGTGTTGGCGAACGGTGATTTCAAAGTGAAGGACTTGCTTACCCTTGAGCGTTATCGGCTGAAGGAGCTGATCGCGTATGGCAAGGGGAAAGATTTTCTGCTGGAGGAGATTGTGGATGAAGAAAGGGTGGAATAGCCTCGTCGCCGTCGTTGGAGATGCCTCCAATGGCTGTGGCTCACCTCCGCCACCGAATCTGCTTCTTCATTCTGCACGCTGCATTCTCTAATCTGCTGATTCGTGGGACCCGGCCCAGATGCCGAAGTGGAAATTTCTTCCCGGAACGAAAAGCACTTCGATTGCCAACGAGCGTTGTTTTCAATCGCCGCGGATTGTAGCGTGAAGATTGAAGATTTTGGAAGTGGTTTTTTTTTGAAAGGATTCCTTCTGGCAGTGATGCTGTTTTCAGCTTAGTTTCCCCTCGAGCCCTGGGCCTTGCAACCTTGGTCCTTGTACATCCCCGGTTCGTGGACTTGATCCAGATGCCGGAGTGGTAACCGCTTCCCTGGAACAAAAAGGACTGCCATCTCCAGGAAATAAATCTTAACCCTTTTTGACCCACTTCATCCCGAAAAGAATCCTAACCGCATTGAACGGTCGGATCAAGGCAAAATAGAATGCGATGCAGCTGACCAGCGTGAGAATGCTTACCGTGCAAAACTTGGCGAAGATGCTCCGGTTCCACTGGCACACGTAAAAGCCTATCGCGATGATCACCGTCTGGTGCAGGATGTAAAACGGATAAAGCCCCTCATTAAAATGTTTCAGCCACGGGTGCGGTTTATTCAGATAATGTTGCCCGAAAGCGATAACGGTGATCACGGTAAACCATGCCACGACAATAGCGCAGATAGAAAAGAGCGTGTCGACGGTTTCCTCCGTAAAGGGTAGCCGGTAGAATTGCAGGAAATGAAAGTAGGTTAGGTAAAAAGGGATCAGGGCAAGGATACAACTCCAAAGCAGTGGCTTGCGATTGTTACCGATCGATTCCCACAGACGCGGATGGGAGTAACACAGCATTCCATATATAAAAAAAAGAAAGTAGAAGACGAAGTAAGCCCAGTCGTCGATGAGCGCATGAGTCTCATCCGGAAAGTACGGCCTCAGCACTGCCTGGCTGATGACCAGGAGCGTCGCCGGGATGAGGAGGATGCCGACTGGTTGGGAGAACAGTCGAAATACCTTTTCGCGAAACGATTCCGATCGTGGACCCCGAATGAAGCGCAGGAATGGTCGCGCGAGTAACGAAAACAGGAACAGGTACGCGATAAACCATAAGTGATGCCAACTGAAACTCCCCTGCGGGTACGGGATGAAGTTGAAGACTGTGGCATAGAAATCTCCATAACCGGAATAGTTGTTGATGTGTTCAAAGTAAATTTGCGGAGGGACGACAACGAACATCCCGA
The DNA here is from genome assembly GCA_964537375.1 of uncultured Roseivirgaceae bacterium. GTDB lineage: Bacteria > Bacteroidota > Bacteroidia > Cytophagales > Cyclobacteriaceae > Chryseosolibacter. The sequence goes on along the minus strand of CAZIAG010000302.1, from coordinate 84 downwards.
AAACCAGCGGAAGGACTAGCCGACGTGCTCGCTCGCCAATGTATTGACCCGTTGTTCGACGACCCAGGGCGATCTACGTGCCGG
>CAZIAG010000301.1:1089-5266 GCA_964537375.1 uncultured Roseivirgaceae bacterium | reverse complement strand
TCCGCTCGCTCTTCGGCAAACTTGCGCATCATCAACTGGCAGGCTTTAACCGCGCGGATCCCAAACCACCAGCGCATGACCCGGAAGAAATTTTCGGTATCATTCCATCCGATCGCTCAAAACCTTACGATACACTCGAGGTGATCAATCGCTTCGTTGACGAATCATCCTTTGAGGAATATAAGGCACTTTACGGCAAAACCCTGATTTGCGGCACAGCGCGGATTGATGGATGGGCCGTTGGAATCGTCGCTAACCAGAGAAAAATCGTAAAAACGCGAAAGGGGGAAATGCAAATGGGCGGCGTAATCTATTCCGACTCTGCCGACAAGGCCGCGCGATTCATCATGAACTGCAACCAACGAAAAATTCCGCTGGTATTCCTACAGGATGTGAGCGGTTTCATGGTGGGCAGCAAAGCCGAGCAAGGGGGAATTATCAAGGACGGCGCAAAAATGGTCAATGCGATGGCCAACTCAACGGTGCCCAAGTTTACGGTGATCATCGGCAACTCGTATGGTGCCGGGAACTACGCCATGTGCGGAAAGGCGTATGATCCTCGCCTTATTGTGGCGTGGCCAACCGCTCAGATTGCTGTAATGAGCGGCGCCTCAGCGGCAAAAACACTTTTGCAAATCAAGATGAACGCGCTGAAAGGGCAAGGAAAACAGATAACCTCCGAGGAAGAACAGAAGTTGTTAAAGGAGGTAACGGACCGTTATAACGAGCAATTAAGCCCCTATTACGCCGCCGCACGCCTGTGGGTCGATGATGTAATCGATCCCCGCGAAACGCGCAAGGTGATCTCCATGGGAATCGAAGCCGCCAACCATGCACCCGTTGAAAAATTCAACGTAGGCGTTATCCAGACCTGATTTGCGAGGCAGCATTGACTGGCAAAAAATTTTTACATTCACGCCGGATGAATAAGGGAACGGGCATGGAACACAAAGAATTCAAGGCGCTGGTGTCCTTACTGGACGACGAGGACGAGCAAATCGTATCTCACGTGCAGGAAAAGATACTCTCCCTTGGAACCAGCGTAATACCGTTTCTCGAACAGGAGTGGGAAGCCAACTTCAACTCTCAGGTACAGCGCAGAATCGAAGACCTGATCCATACCCTACAATATGAGCTGCTGAAAGAGCGGCTTAAAGAATGGTACGAAAGCGAGGAGCAGGGACTATTGACCGGCATGTGGCTTGTGGCCACCTACCAATATCCCGACCTCGAACTGGTGAAGTTGCGCCAGGATCTCGAACAGATCTACTATGACACCTGGCTCGAGTTCAAACCAGACCTCTATCCTTTCGACCAGGTCAAGCTCATCAACAGCGTGCTTTTCAACAAACTGAAGTTTGGCGCCAACACGAAGAATTTTCACTCCCCGGGAAACTCCATGCTTAATATTGTCCTGGAAACCCGCAAAGGCAATCCAATCACCCTGTGCGTGATCTATATGCTAGTCGCACAAAAATTGAAATTACCCATCTACGGTGTCAACCTTCCTAACTTGTTCGTGCTGACCTACAAAGACGAAAAGCATCAGCAATTCTACATCAACGCCTTTAACAAGGGTCTAATTTTCTCCCGCCAGGATATCGAAAATTACATCAACGAACTGCACCTCGCACCACAGCCTTCATTTTTCGAACCCTGTTCAAATCTGGAAATAATACGCCGGGTTCTCAGGAACCTGATCATGTCGTTCGATAAGATGGGCGAGCATGAAAAGGCGGAAGAAGTAAAGGAGCTGCTGCTGATCATCGCCGATGGCGCCGATCTCGGTGTGTGACCTTCTATTTCAATTCTTTCATTAGTTTCCCAAGCGTTCGCAGTCCTCCTTCAACTTTATCGGACCAGGGCATTCCGTAGCTTATCCGAAAACAATTCTCAAAACGCCCTTGCGAAGAAAAGATCTGACCGGGCGCTATACCAATATTATGGCGCAGCGCGCGCTTGTGTAGTTTGTAGGCGTTGTTCTTCCTGTTCATCTCGACCCAAAGTGCAAACCCGCCCTGGGGTCTGGTGATGCGCGTGTCCTCCGGAAAATATTCGCACACGGCCTGCATGTATCGAAGACACTGCGTGTGCAACGCTTTGCGCAAGTGGCGAAGATGGAGTTCAAACCTCCCGTTGCTCAGAAAACCCGCGACCGCAGCCTGAGCCAACGTGTTAGTCGATATCGTGTGCATCCGCTTCAGTCGCAAAATCTGCTCCTTAAACCGACCTGGAATGGCCCAGCCAATGCGATATCCCGGAGCGAGCGACTTGGAGAGCGATGCTACATGAATAACCAGCCCCTCCTTATCGAAGGTCTTGCACGTCCGGGGCCGGTTCTTCCCAAAATACAGTTCACCGTAGATGTCGTCTTCAATGAGCGGTATCTCTCGCTTCGCCAACATCTCTACCAACCGTTGTTTGTTCTCATCCGGCATCATACTTCCCAACGGATTGTTGAAGTTGTTGACGAAGAGGCAAGCCTTTATGTCGAACCGGGGAATAGCACTTTCAAGGTAGTCCAAATCCACGCCCGTGATCGGATCGGTAGGGATTTCCACCACTTTCAGCCCATGGCTTTCCATAACCTGGAAGATGGCAAAGTAGGTCGGGTTCTCGATAGCAATGGCATCCCCCGGTTTTGTAATCGCCTTGATGGAAAGCGCCAAAGCTTCAACAGCACCCGCGGTTACGATAATGTCACTCTCGCCAAACTTGCCGCCCCAATTAAACGTTTGCCGCGCGATTTGTTTCCTCAGAAATGTATTGCCCTGGATATGCTCGTAGTTAACGCAACTGTCCGCTGACGCGCGAAGTGCATGCATTACCGCTTTATTCAGCTTGGCAACAGGCAACAACTCCACCGACGGGACACCCATCGAAAAGTCGAGCAACTTCTTGTTGTTCAGGTCGACATACACGCTCCGGATCGCGTCGTCGACGCTCACTGGAAGGGCATCTTCGGGGGGATTGGGGGTAGTGGGCAATTCAAGAACGTGCTCGGGGGAATACTTCACATAGTAACCTGATTGTGGCCGCGCTTCAATCAGGCCCTTGCTCTCCAGCGCGTAATAGGCCCGAAACGCTGTGCTCAGACTTATCCCCTGCTCCCGGCTCAATGCCCGCACGGACAACAGTTTATCGCCCACCTTGAGCACTCTTTTTTGAATCATCGCTTCAATGCGATCGGCAACGTCGAGATATCGGTGCTCACTTTTTAGCGCGGTCTCTTCTTCCATGGTCGTTTCCGGATGACATACCGAAGGTAACAAAAATCCGACAACAGCAAGTTTCAATTATTCTTGAAAAACAATCGATTGCAGGCTAAAATCGCCGTTTTATCCCAAACTGATACGGTTAAAATAGTCAAAACTGAAACTGTTTTTATTCCGTTTAATCGGAAAGATTTGTACTTCCGATTGCCAATGGAAAGAAAAAACAACCGTGCTTTTATTGCGCTCGCGGCGGTGTGCCTGATCTGGGGCACGACTTACCTTGCGCTGCGCGTTGCCGTCGACGATTTCCCTCCCCTTCTGTTTACAGCCATTCGTCAGACGATCGCGGGCGCCTTGCTCATCGGTTTCATGCTATTGACGAGTAGGTCGAGCTGGCCTTCGAAGGCGATTATTGTCAGGCAGGCAATCGCCGGGTTCTTTATGATTACTTTGGGCAACGGCCTGGTCGCCTGGGGTGAGGTTCACGTTCCCAGCGGTGTGGCCGCCATCATATGTTCGCTTATGCCCGCCGTTGTGGTGGTCATTAATTTACTGGTTAGCACCAATGAAAAACCGACCGTCCCGATCTTCCTGGGATTAGCACTTGGCCTGATTGGCATCATTCTCATTTTCGGACAAAACTTCGCAGATTTCTCAAACACAGACTATGTCGCCGGGATCGTCGCCATATTCCTCGCCGTGATCAGTTGGGCAGCCGGATCTGTTTGGATCAAGAGAAAGCATGTGCAGAGCAATCTGTTTGTCAATGCAGGCCTTCAAATGTTTTTCGGGGGTATATGGTGCTTCCCGCTCAGCCTGATTTTCGAAGATTTACGCGCGATCACCTTCACGGCAGATACCGTTTGGGCTTTGCTGTATCTGATCATATTCGGCTCGATCGTAGCCTACGTATCCTATTCATTTGCACTCCGCCGATTACCCATGACGATCGTCTCGTTGTA
>CAZIAG010000301.1:0-1074 GCA_964537375.1 uncultured Roseivirgaceae bacterium | reverse complement strand
CGCTCGTTGCTGTCCTCCTCGGTTGGTTCTTACTGGATGAGTTGTTGAACGTTCAGGTCGCATTGGCGTTCGTGTTGACGGTGGCAGGTATTTACGTCGTGAACCGGGGATATCAACTCCGCGAGGAATGGAAGGCTCAATTGCGATAAATGAAAACAGTGGACGCAGTAGACCTCAAGATCATAGATTATCGGCCAGAACATCAACCGTGGTTTGAAAAACTAAACCGCGAATGGATAGAACGCTATTTCCGGATGGAAGAGGTCGACAACCAGGTCCTTTGTCATCCGGAATTGCACATCATCGGGCCGGGCGGAACCGTTCTGATAGCGTTGTGGCGCGCAGAAGTCGTCGGGACGGTCGCCCTCAAATTCGTCGAGCCGGGGATATACGAATTTACGAAGATGGCTGTCGATGAACGGTTTCGGGGTAAAAAGATCGGGCTGGCCGTGGCAAATGCAGCGATCCAACGAGCCAGGGACCTAAATGCCGAGGCGATCATCCTGTACTCCAACACACGACTTGTGCCCGCGATCGCCCTGTACCGCAAACTCGGTTTCGTCGAAGTTCCACTGGACGGACCGTACCAGCGCAGCGATATTAAGATGAAGCTTATGTTGAAAGCCAGATAAATGTTCGTCAACTTGCCGATATGGACAAAACCGTTACTATCCGCAGTTGTTCGCTTAAAGACGCTGAGGCCCTGGTCAGCATCGGCATAAGAACATTTCGCGATACGTTTGACGAAATGAATACGCCCGAAAACATGATGCTGTACCTGAACGAAACGTTTACCATCAAGAAGATACGTGCCGAGCTCCAGGAACCCGGCTCCGCGTACTTTCTGGCCGAATCCGGCGACACCACCATCGGCTATGCCCGACTCCGTACAGGTGAAATACCCGACGGTCTTCAGGCACAGTCACCGATCGAGATTCAACGCCTGTATGTCGACAAGGACTTTATTGGGAGGCGTGTAGGGTACCTGCTTATGTCGACGTGCCTGAACTACGCGAACGCCCGAAAGCACGACGTAGTATGGTTGGGCGTTTGGGAGCATAATATGCGCGCAAG
>CAZIAG010000300.1:0-5277 GCA_964537375.1 uncultured Roseivirgaceae bacterium | reverse complement strand
GGTGACAAGATGACCCATGAAGCCTCCCCGGTTACTGTCCCGGGTTCCTGAAGACTGGCTTCAGTTCGGTTTACCATAATCAAGGAGTGACCACTTGTCGAGAAATCAGCCGGTGACTGGCCGGAGCCGTCCTGCCTGGAGTTCCACGACGATAATGAAGCGAGGCTTCCGCTGGGTAATGAATAATAGGTGGCCGTTGGCGTTGTCGAAACACCGAGCGGGGCCGATGGGTCTGACTTGTTGTCGCCTGAGTCTACTGCGCGAATGGTAACGGTGTACTGGGTTCCTGGAGCCAGATCCGAAACCATGAAGGCGGGGATAGATGAAGTCCCAACGAGTGCGTCATCCAAATAGATCTCATATCTGTCCACCTTTACATTGTCCGTTGATGGATCCCAGGTAATAACGAGGTGGGTATGCGATTCAGCGTTCACGGTCAGACCTGTGGGAATGCTCGGTGGCGTATTATCCTGCCCGGTGGATGCCGACGCAACGCCCGTAAATCCTGATACCCCCGTCGAATTGACAGCTCGGACTTTGTAGTAATACGTAGTTGAAGGCAGAAGATTGACCGTATCTCCAAACGAACCGGACGTGGATCTCCCGATGATTTCGTAGGTAGCGTTAGACGACAACGCACGATATACCTCAACATTGGTGCCTGCCGGGCTACTCCACCCCACATTGATTCGATTCGCACCGGCACCGGATACCGTCAACCCTGTGGGCGTGGGCGGTTTTGGACCCGGAGTATAGGCCGCACTCCTGAACCAGGCGTCGGGGATATTCTTGAAAGAACCATCGTTAGGTCCCTTGTATGTCAGGGACAGACTATGTCCACCTGAGTAATCAAAATATTGAATTTCGATCGCGTGGGGTCCGGCTGAAAGAGATTTTGGGTTGCTGTCTTTGGCTACGGGGCCATGCGTGCCATCGTTATCGATCAGGACCTGCGCATCGAGAATAAGGCGACTTCCATCGTCGGACGAAAGACGAAACTGATATACGCCAGCAACCGGAATATCAAGGAAGCCGGTGAACTGAAAGTTGAAAAAGTCTTCCTGTGTTCGCGGAGCCAGCGTGATGTTTGAGACGGTGCCCGTAAACTCGGGGTCGTTCCACGTTGCCTTAATCGACGGCTCATCAAGATCCTGCCATGCGCCGGTGCTGTGCTTGTAGTTTAAACCCATCACATACGTCGAGGCCATGATCTGATTGGATGGATATGAAACGTTCCCCGCATGATCCCGGGCTCTTACCGTGACCGGGAATTCCTTGCTTGCCGGTAATCCCGTCACGGTGTAGGTCGTGACTGGTCCACCCGTATTCTTTGTTGATTCACCATACTGAATGACATACTCCTTGATCGGCGTGTTGTCGGATGCCGGCTGCCACGAAATGGTGAAACTGTTAATCGTATTGCTCGTCATCCTCAGGTCTTGCGGCGGCGAAGGGGGAATATGATCATTTCCGGTCGTAAACGTGTAGTTGTTTCCCAAGTCGTTGCCGGGAATGTAGTTCGACACCCCGGTATCGCTTACGGCCCGAAGCTTGTATTCATAGGTGGCCCCGGGTTCCAATGGCGAGTCGAAGAACGAGATCGCGTTGGGAGGTGTTCGACCTGCAAAGACGAAATGCTGTGTACCCGATTTTCGTCGCCACACTTCATAGCCGGATTCATTGCTGACAACATCTTTCCAGGTCAGGTATATCCCGTTGTCGATAACGATACCTTCAACATTCGCTTTGGCGGCGTGGAAGGTCATGTTCTGCGGCGCAGAATTGTCAAAGAACACTTTCACCGGATCTGACTCCGGGCTTGGACAATAAGAATACACCGTCTGGAGTGTATAGTTGCCGTTCCCTGTTGTATTTGATGAAGTGACCGACGCAACGCGAAGCGTATCGTCAATGTCGGTGTGTGCGAGGTTGAGCGGATTGCCATTTCGGTACCATCGATACAAGTCCGCTTTCTCGTTGGACCTCAAGCTAATCGTGTTGTTTGCCGCCGTCGATGGCAATCCCGGACCGCGCAAGTGCATGCTGGTAAGCAGTTCTGGGGTTGGTTTTGCGGGATTGATTTCCGTGACTTCAATTGGGTCACACCATGGTTCCCAATCCGCTGGTCCCGGGTTAGGTTTCCGGCTGAAGCGACCCCTCACCGTACCAGGCGTATTGACCACAATCCGGTGACCGGTTTGGCCGGCAAGGATTTCTCCATCCTTTTCCCACTGATAAGCAAAAAAGCCTTCGGCAAAAGAGATTGTAACGCCGGTTCCATTCGTATTACAGATCACGGGGTTGCCATACGTGATATGCGGATTGGTCTTGCGTTTCGAAAGCATCCATGAAAAAAAGTCAGGTTCATTGTATGCCGTATTCCAGGTCCCATGACCCAGGTGGGAGTACAGCGAATATCGAACTACTGCACCAGCCTCACGCAATGCCTTGATAGTATTGTAGGTATTTCCCGGTGTCGGATTCTGATCTTTTCCGCCCTGAAAAACCCAAAGCGGTATGGATGCGACCTGATCGATCACTTCCGGATGGGTGGCCCCCGAATTCGTGACAGCAGACATCGGCAGCGCTGCAGCGAAAAGCCACGGTGCGCGTTTTATCGCCTGGTAAAGACCGCCACCTCCGTTGGACAGTGCATGGATGTAGACCCGGTTTTCATCAATGTTGTACTTTTTGATGAGGAGTCGCAAGAGTTTTATTGCCTCTTCCACCCGTGCCGACTGTTGCCAGCCATTGAGGCTTTGAGGAAATAGAACAAACCCCGGAAAAGCTTTCGGATCCAAGGTAGGATCATCCGGCTTCTTGCCTCCCGCAAGATTGACCGCATTGAGGTGTTTCAACCCACCATGCAGGAGGTTATGATCGTTGTTGAGCAAGCTCGAGTTCGCGTCCTTTGGTGCCGGCGGACTGTTGCTATTGGGATTCCACGATGGCGTGCTCCAGTAGCAGTTGTTGAACCAACAGTTTCCGCGTTCGCCATAGCCATGAAGCATAACGATGATCGGGTATCCCGGATCGTAGTCTGGATCGTAGTTCTTCGGCATAAGGAACCGGTAATTCATTATAAAATAGTCCTGACTTCCATTCCGCTCTCGGAGATTGCCTTGTCGATAAGGCGAAGAGTCCCAATTGGTCATGTCCCGGTACGTGTTTGTTTTGACCCCGGGAGCACTTTCCCGAAAACTGAACGTCACGTCCTCCTGGAGATAATAATAACGCGTGGGTGATTTGGCAATCCGCAGATCAAGCGTGCCGTAAGGTGTTGAGGTGTTATAAATGTAACTGGTATCTACCTGGGCGAATAAGGGAACACCTGCACTTAACAAGTACACCCACAAGCCAACTACTCTTTTCATTCGGTTCCTCGGCCAGGGATTGTGGCCTCTGATACCAGGCAATAAAAATCCCGTTCCGGCCGCAGGCCCGTTCAATGACACACGTCAAAAAATCAGCACTAGTAGAACCAGAATTTCGACCACCGCAGCACGAGTGCGCTGCAATCACGGAACGTGATTAACGTTGGGATGACTCAGCTGCAGGGACGCCCCTATCGATTGCGCAACCACTTGCACGCCCCACTTACCGTGTTGAAAAATTCGACCTTGAGTTTCCGGGTTGAAAGGGGACTGTCGTTGATAGCCATTCGGGCCAACAAACCTTCAGGAAGAACGACAGCGTGATAACGAATTCCCGCCTTTTCGATGGCCGGGATCACGCTTGTCCTGTAGTAATCCATATCCTCATCAAGGACGATCCCTGCCTTGCTGCTGTCGGTTAACAGATGCAGCCGGCAGTAATTGTCGCGCTCAGCTTCAATTAGCTCAAGCAGTTTTGTGTGTACGTACTGGTAGTGTTCACTGCTGTGGGGAACGCCCGAAAGCTTCACTTTGATACATGGAATAGATTCCACAAAAGAAACCAAGGCATACTGGTCTTCATAGAACTTCTTCTGAGCGGGGCTCGGCTCCCGCAGTATTGGTCGGGTTCGCAACATCGTTTTCATCACCGATCATTTAGTGGTTGTTCGATCAAAGTAGGTCTTCCAAACCTGTAACGAAGATTCACGTAGGCACCGGCCGTAAAAAGCCTGATGTCTGTCCAACCTATCCCTGCAAAAGGAATCTTCACGTACGGCTCAACGGCAAGGCTGATTTTTGCAGAGAGATGGCGTTCATATCCAACCGAAAAACTCCCAACCGCGCCTGGATACGATGAGTCTTCATTACTGGCCCACCCCGTATGGGCGCCCGGATTAGGTGTCCAGAACGTGTAATCATAGGACTCGTCCAGCATCAGGTAACTGGAGACGCCTGCTGAAGCGAAGAACCTGTGCTTTTGTCCTTGTAATAAATCGAACTGAACAGCCACGGGTATTTCCAGGATGTTACATTGTCCATCGATCAAATCGGGTACTCTTCCGTTGGTAGTGTACATCCAGTAGCCTTCGGGTGGATGGTATTCATCACCCCTGCCCTGATATTGCTTGAAACTTTTTACCGCGCCAGCGCTAATCGTAAGTCGGGAGCCGAGCCGGTATCCAATCATCAACCCGAACGCTCTTCCCGGCGTTGTATATCTCCGCAATGAGGTCGTGCTGAAGTCCGGGGCAAGTACAAGCGTCACATTCCACCGCGAGGGTCTGATTAGCGGACCCTGCTTATCGTCTTCCGGATCAGGATTCCCGGTATTTTCTTCCTCCTCAGTTTCGGTAAGTTTGATCGCTTCAACCGGCTCCTCACCCATTTCTTCAGCGCCTCCTTCTTCCCTAATCATGGTATTTTCCTTAGCCTTATCCCGGCGTGACTCGGAAGCGTCAGCAATCTGTGGCCCTTCCGACCCCGGCCCATCGATGTCTTTTTCAGTCAACCGCTTCGACGCCTCACCGATAGGTTCGGTTTCCAGTGGTCGCTGTCGATATACGCGATTGCGTTGATCCGCATTAGGGTGAGTGACAGGATGCATTCCAGACTTCGACCGCAATACATCAGCGGGTTCCGACTCATCGGCAGAAGGCAGGTCGGCAGCCGTCACGGGCCCGTCCACGGTCACTTCATGCTGGGGAGCATTCTGTTTTGGAATCTCTCTTGCTGCCGCCTGCTGCTGATCAGCCGCACCGTCTTCACCTACCCGAAGACCGGCTGGTCTGAACAATATTACCGCTGCGACGAGCATAGCAACGACCGTCGCGCTCACTGCCACCCTGGTGTATAACAAGCCTTTACTTCCGGCCGCGAGTCCAGCTGGAAATCTCTCATCGAG
>CAZIAG010000299.1:0-5283 GCA_964537375.1 uncultured Roseivirgaceae bacterium | reverse complement strand
CAACGCGAAGAAATCGTTCGAAAAGGGCGTTGAGATCGGTGGACAGATGTTCTATAAGAAGTCCGAGCCACATAAAGCGTCAGTTACTGGCGACACGGTAGGTGATCCGTTCAAGGACACATCAGGTCCGTCAATGAACATATTGATCAAATTGACCTCCATTGTGGCGTTGATCATCGCGCCGCATATCTCCGATGCCGACCACAGTGAGCGCGAGGCGACGACCTTCAACACGCCGACGATAGAATCGACAGAAAATGTAGAACTGGAGAGCCAATCTGCGTTTCAATAGTCAAAATATAAGACGGCATCAAAGCCCCGGTTACCGGGGCTTTTTTTATTTTTGGACGATAAGCCCAACCATGAAGCCTTGTTTGACCACATTCATGTTAATTCTGCCCTTGGGCCTATTAAGTCAATCCATTACGGGCAAATGGATCACCGTTGATGACGAGACCGGCCGTGAGAAATCCGTTGTTGAGATCTTCGAGCGGAACGGCAAGTATTTTGGCAAGGTCATTAGCTTATTTCCGGGGCCCGATGTCGAACCTGACCCTGTTTGTGACGAATGCCCCGAAGACCAACCACGACACAATAATAAAAAAATCGGGATGGAAATCATCAAAAACCTGGAAAGGTCAGGCGACGAGTACTCGGGAGGTACGATCCTCGATCCGGCCAATGGGCGAATCTACCGATGCCGGTTGTGGGTAGAACGCGACGAACTCAACGTCAGGGGCTATTGGGGTCCGTTTTTTCGGACTCAAACCTGGCAGCGGGCACGGTAATTCCGTACGAATGTATGATTCTATCGATAAACGACCATTAAATGATCGCAGAGGGGGGTTACAAACCCGGTAAATGATGGTATACAGGACGAACTCATCGATGAATGAAAAAGAGATTTTCGAACGGATATGTGCCGGTGACGAAAAAGCTCTTGAGTTCTTGTATAAGAAGTATTACCGGATGATGACCAAGCTGGTCATCACCAACAGTGGGACGGAAGAAGAGGCAAGGGACATTTATCAGGAGGCCCTGATTGTGTTCTGGCAAAAGGCCACCTCCGGTAATCTCGTGCTCACCTCGAAGATAAGCACCTACATCTACAGCATTTGTCAAAACCTGTGGAGGAAGGAGCTGGACAGGAAGAAACGCCTGTCAAACGAGGAGAAGGACACAGCCGTAGTGCAGGACACCGAACGCGGTGAGAAGGAACGAATCATCGCTCAATGCATCGAGCAGTTGGGCGAAACCTGCAAGAAGGTTTTGATGTATTACTATTTTGAAGAAATGTCCATGCAGGACATCGCCGAAAAACTCGGCTTCGCTAACACCGATACAGCAAAGACCAAAAAATACAAGTGCAAGAAGAAACTCGATGAGCTGATTAAGGCCCAGTACTCGGAGAAAGACTTTTTAGATTAAGGAAATGGCAGCAGAACGGGATTTTGAATTACTGGACGACTACCTGTCGAATCGGCTCGACGACAAGGGCCGGTCTGCCGTCGAGGATTTGCTCAGGCGTGACCCGCAGTTGAAGGCTGAATTCGAATTACAGAAGGAGTTCATCGATGGTATACGGAGTGCGCGCATCGCGGAGCTGAAGGCGATGCTGAACAACGTACCCGTACCCGCCATCAATACGGGAAGCACACTGGCAAAGATCGCGATCGGGATGGTTTTGGCCGCCGTTGGAACAGGCGCATACTTCTATTTCCAGGGGGTAGAGCCCTCCGTCAACCAGACGGAGCAGGGTGTGCCGGCAGACGACGCTCAACCCGCTGAACAACCTCGCGACCAGCGCGACACCGCGGTGATTGAGCACGAGGATTCTGCTCAGGAAGCCGGGGAAGTTATTGATCAGTCGCCTGTCGTTCCGAATGAACCGGCGGCTACAGGTGAACGGCCCGTGGATACGCCACAGCCTGTCACGCAAAGTGACCGTGATACCGCTGAGGGCCCTACTTCGGGAATCAGGCCTCAGGCTTTCGACCCCACGGCATCCGAGGAGGGCAAACGATCGGCTTTGCCCACGGAAGGGGAAACGCTCAAACCGAGCCGTCCTTCCATCACGGTCGAGATCGAGGCCAATCACCGGCGGTACCATTTCCATTACGAGTTCAAGGATGACAAACTATACCTGTACGGTCCGTTTGAAGGCCAACTTTACGAAATCCTCGAATTCTTCAGTCAGGAGAACAAGCGAACCGTTTTCCTTTGGTACAACGACAAATATTACTTGCTGGACAGCAACGATCAAAAGCCACAACCGCTTAAAGAAGTGAATGACCCGGTCCTGATCAAAAAACTAAAGGAATACCAGAAAAAATAGTCAACCACCCAAAGCCCGTTCGATGCAGCGGGCTTTTTTCTGCCGCTGCCAGCCGCTCTGCATTTTTTTTATACCTTTACCGATTGGTAAATGGAGAAGCGGAAAAAGAAATTAGGCGGATACCCGGCTGTGGGCGTCATTACAAGCATCGCGCTGGCTCTCTTTGTAGTCGGGCTCTTCGGCCTTCTCGTAATCTATTCCAGCCAACTCGAGCGGGAAATCCGGTCCAACATCAAAATGCAGGTTTACCTGCAGTCACACCTGACTGAAACGCAGCGGCTGCAGATCGAGAACAAGCTTCTCTCCCAACCTTTTACGTACAAGGCTGCCGAACAAGCCGTCGTCTTTGTTTCAAGGGATGAGGCCGCCAAAAAGATGATCGAAGAAACTGGCGAAGATTTTGTCACCCTGCTGGGAGAAAATCCCCTTAAGGACGCATATCTGGTGGCGATTGACCCCTCCTATCACACTGCCGAGCAGATGGCGACGATCAAGGCCGATATCGAAGCGATGAAGGGCGTGTTCGAGGTATCTTATGTTGAAACGCTCATTCGTGATGTCAACAAAAATATGATGACCATTGCTCTGGTGCTTGGAAGCGTAATTGTGGTACTTTTGCTGGTTGCGGTGCTGCTGATAAACAACACACTGCGCCTGGCGCTGTTCTCACAACGCTTCCTCATCCGAAGCATGCAGTTGGTCGGTGCGACAAACTGGTTCATTCAGCGCCCTTTCGTTTTCCGGGCGTCGGGTTACGGGGTGATCGCGGGAGTAATCGCGGCTGGTCTGCTCTGGATGTTGACCGATTATGCGCGAAGGAAAATGCCGGACCTGGAGATCCTTCATGAGGGCGAGCTCTTCCTTATTCTTTTGGGTTTACTCATTGTGGTGGGCATGGTCGTCGCCGTCACGAGTACCTTCTTCGCGATCCGAAAATATCTCAGAATGTCATTAGACGAACTATATTGAACTAACAATCACCATGGAAAAACTTCCTTTCGGCAAGAAAAACTATCAGTTGATGATCATCGGGATCGTTACACTTATCACAGGATTCACTGTGATGTCGCTGGATACGCAACCCCATGGTTTTGGCGCCCTTGGGCTGACGGTGGGACCTATCATTGTCATGGCCGGATTTATCATCGAGATATTTGCCATTCTTCAAACGCCGGAAGGCAAGAACGACGCCAACAAAAACCAGTAACGGTTCATGTCGGTCCTTGAAGCCATTATCCTCGCCATTATCGAGGGCATCACCGAATTTCTGCCCATCTCCTCTACTGGACACATGATCATCGGGTCGTCCGTAATGGGAATCGCCACGGACCCGTTTACCAAGATGTTTACGGTTGCCATTCAACTTGGCGCGATCCTGTCGGTGGTCGTCCTGTATTGGAAGCGTTTCTTCCAATCCTTTGAGTTTTACTTCAAAATTCTGGTCGCGTTTATCCCGGCCGTCGTATTTGGATTATTGTTTAAAGCCCAGGTTGACAAAATGTTGGAACGCGTCGACGTGGTCGGATATATGCTGCTGGCGGGTGGCGTATTCTTCCTGTTTATCGATCGAATTTTCAAGACGGATCAGCAGACCGGCGAGAACGTCAGTTACCCGAGTGCCCTCGTAATCGGGTTGTTCCAGGTTATTGCAATGATTCCCGGTATTTCGCGGTCGGCGGCAACAATTATCGGCGGATTATCACAGAAGCTCACGCGCAAAACTGCGGCCGAGTTCTCATTCTTCCTGGCTGTTCCAACGATGCTGGGTGCAACCTTGTTGTCGATGTTCGATTTTTATCGCCACGGTGGCAGCTTCGGTAGAGAAGAGGTCACCGCATTGATCATTGGCAACCTTGTCGCATTCATCGTAGCCATGCTTGCGATCAAGTCATTCATTAGTTTCCTCACACGTCATGGCTTTGCTGTATTCGGGTATTACCGAATCGTTCTTGGTATTGCGCTGCTGACGTTGTACTACCTGGGGGTCGAACTAGCGGTGGTCTGATGACAGTGGATACTTCTCGCGACGACCAAATTCTCCTGATTGACAAACCCCTTCGGTGGACCTCGTTTGATGTGGTCAACAAAGTTCGCTATACGCTTAAGATCAAGAAGGTTGGACATGCCGGTACGCTTGACCCCCTGGCGACAGGGTTGCTCATCATCTGCACGGGCAAGATGACCAAGCGAATCGAGGAGTTTATGGGAATGGAAAAAGAATACACCGGCACCATGGTGATCGGACAGACCACCCCATCACACGATCTCGAAACGGAAGTTAGCGAACCGCGCGATGTTTCGGGCATCACCCATGAAAAGATTCGAGAAGCGGCGCATGGGTTAACCGGCAAGGTCAGCCAGCTTCCTCCTGCGCATTCGGCCATCAAGATCGGAGGAAAACGCGCCTACCAGTTTGCCCGAAAAGGGAAGCCTATAGAACTCCAACCGAGAGAAGTTGATATCCGTACGTTTGAAATAAGTCGCATAGAACTTCCGCAAGTAGATTTCCGTGTCGTATGTTCAAAAGGAACGTACATTCGCAGTCTCGTTCGGGATTTCGGCGAAGCGCTTGGCGTGGGCGCTTACCTTTCGCGGTTGTGCAGAACCCGAATTGGCCCCTACCGGCTGGACGACGCCGTATCGATCGAAAACCTTACGAGGTCAAGCAACACCGAGCGGGGCGAACAAGACACGCCCGACCAATAGGGCTTCTTTCTTTGAATTTCTGTAGTTTGAGACCCGATGAAGATTTATCACGGCATTGAGGATTTTACGAGGCTGGACTTTGCCGTTGTGACCAGCGGCACCTTCGACGGCGTACACGTCGGGCATCAAAAGATTCTTTCGCGCGTGTGTGAGATTGCTCACCGGCACGGGGGTGAGAGCGTCGTCATCACCTTCTGGCCGCACCCTCGTCTGGTTCTTCATCCGGAAGATGAGACGCTGAG
>CAZIAG010000298.1:0-5286 GCA_964537375.1 uncultured Roseivirgaceae bacterium | reverse complement strand
TTGGAGGGTCTAACTTGTTTTGTGGTGGAGCCAGTTTCGTGGTGTGTTCTTTGTTTGTAGTGAACTTTCGAAGTTGATAATTACTCACGAATAATCACCCGTGCTCGTTGTTCGGCTTGATCTTGTGTGGCGATGATGATGTAAACTCCCCTGGCCAGGGCGTTGGGTGGCGATAGCGTGACGCCGAACGCTGCTTCCTCAGCGTCGAACTCTTCGGCAAGAATACGTCTTCCCATGGGGTCGAGCATTTGGATGAGCACGGGCGATGCTGTCTGGCTTTCCACCTTTACGTTGATGTTGCTGGCATGCGATGGGTTCGGAAAGACGGACAGGATCATCGGGTTGCTTCGTTGTTCGGGCGGGATGGAGGTGATCACCGAGTCGGCACTCTTCAGCACATTGATTGTGATCTCCGCCCATTCGTTGTTTGTGTCGGGACCTTTATAATGCACGCCGAGGCTATCGGTTTCAATGTAGTCGAAGAAGTCGACAGTAATCCGGTGCGCCCCCGCCTGGAGCTGGCGGTTGTTGCTTTCCACCGCGTTGATGTCGTGAATCCCATCGTTGTTGATGATGCGTTGACCATCGAGATAGAGCCGGCTGCCGTCGTCAGAAATGGTTCGGAACTGATAGGTGCCGCCCTGTTCGATGTAGAGGAATCCGTCGAACCGGAAGTTGAAGTAATCGTCCTGTGTTTTCGGCTCCAGCGTAAAGTCCAGCACCACGCCCGTGAACTCGGCGATGTCCCAGTTGACCGAGTCAAGGGTCTCCACAAATCCGGTGCTGTGTTGATAGAAAAGTCCAGCCATCTGCGTGACCACGGAGGAGGGGTTCGATGGTTCGCTGAGGTTGCCGGCGGCATCGCGTGCCTTCACGGTCAGCGACAGCCATCTATTCAGGGGCAAGTCGTTTATGACGAAGACTGTGTCTACACTTTGTGTGGCGATCGTCGTACCGTCAAACTCGATCAGGTAATCCCTGAGGTGAGCGTTGTCTGTCGACGGTGACCACGAAAGTTTTGCCCGCTGAACACCCGTGATCACCGCTTTAAAGTTTTCTGGTGTCGTCGGGGGTTCCTCGTCGGTTTCGGTTTCTACGGCCACAGCCCCCGTCGCGGGGAAATATTCTGAACGACCCGTGGTACTTACCGCCCGGATCTTGTATTCATAAACGGTGGTCGGAAACAAGCCGATGTCTTCATAACGCGTTGTGTTTGGCGCGGTCAGTACCGCCAGTTGCCAGGGCGAAAAGTTTCCGGACGAATTTTTCATTCTTCGCCATATCTCAAAGCCACCTTCATTTGAGGATCGGTCTGTCCAGGTCAGCGTCACATGCGGTCCGCTTACCTTGCCGGTGAGATCCGCCGGCGCCGTTATGTTGGCGGGTGCAGAGTTGTTGAAGAAGATATGAACTGGCGATGAGGCCGGGCTCCTGCAATTTCCAAATCTCGACGTGATCAGCGTGTAGGCGCCGTTGCCCATCGAGGGAGTAATGATCGGGTGGCTAATGGTATCGTCCTGCGTACCCGGAAAATCGATCAACTTGCCATCTTTATACCAATAGTATTGGTCGTACGTTCCCACGGCTTTCAAAAAGGCGTTGCCGTTGCCATTGAGGTCTTTCAGGATGACCGTTCCCAATTGGGCGATGTCGGCCTTAGGTAATGCATCGCCCTGTTTCACTTCAACGGGTGGCGACCATTGATTCCAATCGGCGGAACCCGGATCCGGCACACGCGAGAACCGGCCGCGGTACCTTCCGGGTTGCGTGGCCACGTAGGTGGCGGTGTTTGCTCCCTCGATCACGGAGCCATTGAACTCCCATTGGTAAGCAAAGAAGCCTTCCGGCATCCTCAGCGGAGCGCCACTGCTGCCACAGATAATAGGATTACCCGCATCGGTATGGATATGCGCACGATTCCGGCCAAGTATCCAGGAAAAGAAATCCGGTTCATTATAGGCCGTGTTCCAGGTGCCATGACCCAATTCCTCATAGCGCTTGTATCGCACGACCATACCGGCGTCGCGGAATTGTCGAATGTAATTCTCGGTTTTCTGAGGATAAGGATTGATGTCCTGTCCACCCTGGAATGCCCAAAGGGGAATATGCGCGATGGCGCCAGTCATGTTCTGTGCAATGATATTGGCGTCGCTGATGGCGGACATGGTAAGGGCGCCAGCAAACATCCATGGCGCGCGTTTGATCGCCTCGTAGACGCCCTGTCCCCCATTCGACAAGCCGTGAATGTAGACACGGTCTTCGTCGATGTTGTATTTCTTGATAAAGAGTCGCACCAGGCGAAGCGCATCCTGAACCGACTTGATGTCCCAGCCATTAAGATTCTGGGGAACGAGAATAAATCCCGGGAACGCCCGCTCATGCAGGCTTTCGTCATCGGGAAGCTTTGTGCCGGCACGGTTGCGTGCGGCGAGATGTACCGCTCCACCATTGGAAAGTTGATGATCGTTGTTGAGCAGCCGATGATCGCTGTCGGTGGGGGCAGGTGGGTCATTGGTGAGCGGATCATACGCTTGATCGGCGTGGTAACAAAACTCATCCCAACAGTTGGCGCGTTCCCCGAGTCCGTGCATGATCAGGATCAACGGGTAACCCGGACTGTAGTTTTCATCATAGCCCTGCGGGACGAGGAAGCGATAGTTCATCACAAAGCGGTCGCCCGTTGCGTCCTTCTCCCGCAGATTACCTTCCTGATATGGTGACGAATCCCAGGCAGTCATATCGAGCCAGGTATTTGTTCGGGTACCGGGCGGGCTTTCGCGGAAACTGAAGGTCTGCCCCTCTTTCAGGTAGTAGGCGTGCGATGGCGATTTCGACAGGCGAAGGTCCACCGATCCATAGGGCATGTTGTTGTTGTAAATGAATGTCGTATCGACTTGAGCATAAGCTTGAAAGGAAACCAACAAGACAACCCAAACACAAAAGCGCTCCCTCCTCATATCGCGATATTAGTCAGCAGTCCACGGTCGACAGTCGAAGGTCGAAGGTCGAAGGTCGGCCGTGCACATTGGACGACGAGTTGCGAGGGAGAAAAAAGTGTTCCTTTTAAGTACGATTCGTCATTTCCACCAGACGACGGTAGGTATGAGGCGACGAGTGACCGGGATTGACCAGATTTTTTGAATTACAAGGAATTAACCAGGATTGCCGGGATTACAGGATAACCTCAAGGGTCAAAGCGGCGTCAGGCGTTGATGGGTGGTGCGTTTTTGAACGAAGGCCGTGGTTTCAGTTGGAGGATCTGAAACATTTCCTGGTCCTGGACATGATCCGGGTTTGGTGTGGTGAGGAGTTTATCTCCGGCAAAGATACTGTTGGCACCGGCCATGAAACACAACGCTTGTTCTTCAAGAGACATTCGTACACGACCTGCAGATAACCTGACCATCGCTTTGGGCATGGTGATGCGCGCGGTAGCGATCATGCGTATCATTTCCCAAACCGACACTTTCGGCTGATCTTCCAACGGCGTACCGGCAACCGGCACGAGGGCATTCACCGGCACAGACTCCGGATGTTCGGGCAACGTAGCCAACGTGTGGATCATACCCACGCGGTCGTCTTCGCGTTCACCCATACCGATAATTCCACCCGAACAAACGGAAATACGTGCGCGTCTCACATTCTCAAGCGTCTCGAGGCGATCGCCGTAATTTCGGGTCGTGACGATGTCGCTGTAAAATTCTTCGCTCGTATCCAGGTTGTGATTGTAGGCGTAGAGTCCAGCCTCCTTAAGGCGTGCCGCCTGTGAAGGTGTAAGCATACCCAGTGTGCAGCACACTTCCATTCCCATCGCATTCACACCTTTAACCATTTCAATGACCTTGTCGAAGTCGCGATTGTCGCGAACCTCTCGCCAGGCGGCCCCCATACAAAAGCGCGTACTTCCTGCTTCTTTCGCTTCGCGGGCACGGGTAAGCACTTCGTCGACGCTCAGCAGCTTATGCACTTTAACGTCCATATGATAACGGGCGGCCTGGGGACAATACGCGCAATCTTCCGGACACCCGCCTGTCTTCACCGACAGCAGGGTACACACCTGCACTTCGCATGGGTCGTGAAACTGGCGGTGAACGGTGGCTGCGCGATAGACTAACTCCATCACGGGTGTATTATAAATTTCGCTGATCTCTTCGCGAGTCCAATCGTGACGTATTGTGCTCATCCGTAGTTTCTTAGTGGATCTCAAGTTCGAAAGGGAACCGCGCCTGTGCGCCGTGATAGGTTTCCACCTTTTTAAGTTGTTGATACCAATGACGAAGTTCACCCATTTCAACGGCAGACCGGTCAACGATTACGCCGTCGAGCTGACCCAGCAACTGCTCGAAGAACGGTTTTGGTTGCGGGTAGTAGCGCACGCGGTAGTTGTCGCCCAAGCCCGCTTTGGCCGCGGCGATGTTGATGGCGTCGTTAATGCCCCCGAGAACGTCGACCAGTTTTTGTTCCTGCGCTTGTTCGCCGGTCCACACCCGTCCAGAGGCGATCTTCAGGATCGAGTCGACCGGGAGGTTTCGACCCTGGGCGGCTTTTGTAGTAAAGGTCTTGTAGTTTTCTTCCAGCATACGCTGAATCATTTCGCGTTCGGTTGGCGCCAGCGGGCGCGTTATCGTGTATGTATCTCCGAACTTACCTGTGCGGACTTCGTCGAAGGTGATTCCGATCTTGTTCTCGAAGAAATTGCTGAAATCGAGTATGATGCCAAAAATTCCGATGGAGCCGGTAATGGTATGAGGCTGCGCAACGATGGTGTCGCAACCCATGGCCAGATAATAACCACCTGAAGCCGCATAATCCGACATGGATGCGATAACGGGTTTTGCCTGTCGGGCGAGTTCGAGTTCTCTCCAAATCATGTCGGACGCGCGAAACTCTCCGCCGGGTGAATTCACGCGAAGGACGATGGCTTTGATGTCGTCATCGAGCCGGGCCTTTCGGATCTCGCGAATGAACGCATCGGCTGCAATGATATCCGGCGACTGATCTTGCGTGCCCGGCATGATAGCGCCCTCTGCGACAATCACTGCCACCTCATCACGGTTACTCTTGTAGTTCGAGAAAGTCTTCCGGTATTCGTGGTACTTGATAAACTCTATTTCATCGTCCTGGTCAAGACCGAGCTTGACACGAAGTTCGTTTTCCAATTCGTCCTTGTAATACAATCCGTCGATCAGTCCTGCCTCGACAGCATCGCGGGCAGCGCGTACCTGCATGTTGCTTGCAATTTCCTTTAGTTTCTCTTTTGAAATATTGCGGGCCGTGGAGATACCT
>CAZIAG010000297.1:0-5291 GCA_964537375.1 uncultured Roseivirgaceae bacterium | reverse complement strand
GGGAGCGAGTTTTTTTGACCGGGTTGGCGGAACGGGGCATCATACACCGGCTATGCGGGTTTCACCTCCACCGAAAAATCGATCTTAGCATTGAGTGTAGAGGCTACCGAACAATATTTTTCCAGCGAAAGCTTCGACAACTTGTACAACTCTTCTTCCGTGACATCGGGCGAGGTTACAATGAATTTACAATGAATTTCAGTAAATCCACGTGGAGGGTTTTCTCTTCGGATGCCCCTTGTTTCAATCGTGAAATTATCGATATGTTTTTTTCTCTTTTTCAACATGGAAACGATATCGACCGCTCCGCATGCGGAAAGTGACGATAACAAAAGTTCAACGGGCGACTGCGCTTTCTTTTGTGGCAGCGGCCTCATGTCTATGGTGGCCCTGATGCCATCTGTGGTTATGGATTCGAACAGCTCGTCCTCAATCATCGATGTAACGACCTTCATAAATAGGTGTTTTGACGTATATTTGATCTTTGTGCCCTAAAGTTACGATATGCAACTTGTTACACAGATAAAGAACGTTATTCGCGATGTAAAAGATTTCCCTAGGGAAGGTGTTTTATTCAAGGATATCACGCCGATCTTTAGCGATGCAAAGCTCGTCGCTGATATCGTCAGTCATTTCGTGGAGGCCTTTCGACGCGAAAGGGTGGATGCTGTGGTTGGTATCGAGGCAAGGGGGTTTATCTTTGGTGTGCTGCTGGCCCAGGCGATGAATTGTCCGTTTGTTCCCGTGCGTAAAGCTGGCAAACTCCCTTACAAGACCCGGCGCCAGGAGTATACACTCGAATACGGGACCAGCGCTGTGGAGATGCATATTGACGCGGTTCAACCTGGGTGGCGGGTGCTGATTCATGATGATGTGCTGGCCACGGGCGGAACGGCCACCGCCGCTGGTGAGTTGGTTATGGCCGCAGGTGCGCGTTTGGCAGGATTTTGTTTTATCCTCAACCTGCGTTTTCTCGATGGTGCAAAACGTATCAAGGAGCGTTTTGAGATGGCGCCACATTTTTTGGTAGAGTACTAGCGAATAACGACATATGTCGGAGACGATTCAAATACCGATGTTCCCCCTGACTCTGTTACCGTTGCCTGGCGAACTTGTACCGCTTCATATTTTCGAACCGCGCTATCGCGATCTGCTAGGGGACATGGAGAACCTTGACGTCAGCTTTGGTATTTTTTGCACGCATGAAATCAACAGCGAAAGGGTCGGTTCGCTGATGAAGCTGGAAAGCGTGATCAAACGATATTCAAGTGGTGAAGCCGACATTATCGTGCGATGTATCGATTTCTTTACGATGGACAAGTTGTACGGAACGTACAAGAACAAACGGTACCCCGGCGGTGAGGTTGTGCTGAAGAACGTCGTCATTGATGAAATACCCGGCGTTGAATTGTACGAATTGTTCATGATTTACCAATCCAAACGCAACATCAGCCATCATTTCGCCTCGTTCAACCTTTTTGAGATTGCCAACGAACTCAACATGGACCTGCACGATCGGTATCGATTCCTTACCCTTGCCGAATCTAGCAGGAGTCGGTTCCTGGTGACGCAACTCAAATTCCACATTCATGTACTCCGCCAGGAAGAGAAGAGTCGCGACGTATTCCATCTCAACTGAGATACTTTCGAACGTTTTGAGGGAAAACAAAAAACGTCGGAAAAAGTGAATCCTTTTTTCGAAATGTTCGTTTAACGTCGATTCTTTCCGCACTGCCGCACGCGAATCCACCATCCCGCGGTATTTTCCTGTTTGATCACCTCATGTTCCGTGGATCAGGTAACCTTCAAACGTGTGCGGCCGTCTTTAGTAAAAAACACAACGGTTATGGAAAAGCTTTTTTCATTTATTTTGATTGCCGCCCTGGCCGCTCCGTGGTCGGTAAAGGCAAACATCGACCCGTCCACGGGCATGGAGGTTGTTTCTTCGAAGTCGGGATTTTTGTTGTTCTACAAGGCTGAGACATTTGACGATGTGATGGTGAAGATCTATGATGCGCAAGGAAAACGGGTTTATCAGGAAAAGATCAGGCATATCGACAGCTTCATTCGGCCGTACAACCTGGAAACGCTGGGCGAAGGCGAATACAGGGTTGAACTTTCCAATCGAAACGGGACATTGGTGAAAGAGGTGACATTTCAACGGAAGAAGATGGAGTTGCGGCCACGTGTGTTGGGCGTTGAAGGTGCCACCGGGAAATACGTTCTGTCCGTTCCCAGCAACGGCAGTTCGGAACTCAACATCCGTATCTTTGACAAAAACGGCAGGTTGGTGCACTCCGAGTACGAGGAGACGAGTGGCGATTTCGCGAGGGTCTACGATCTCCGGCAATTTAATGGCACCCTTGTCTTCAAGATAAGCGACTCAATGGGCAACCAGAGCGCAGTTTCGGTGCACTGAGTCAATACTACGTTCACCGCAAAATCGGAAGGGCTGCAGTGCAACGTGCGGCCCTTTGCTTTTTCTAAACCGATTGCGCTGGCCGATGTGCAACGTCTTTGCCGTTCATCGAGTCAACTCCCCGTGCAAACCGTTCCACAAACGTTTCTCATTGCTAAGCAGCTGCTCGCCGATGCTACCATTCTCTGCAAACGTTATTTCAGATGATCATAGTGCTTTTCTTACAAACGAGAACCGACTCGGCTCCCGCAACGTACTTTTGCGTAGATGAAACAAAAGAACGTTATGAAAATCAAATCATTTTTCCTGGTGGCTACCATGTTGTTGGGCGCACTGACGGTTAGTGCGAATGACGATGTAAATACGGGCATTGCGATTGTACCTGTGAAGGGATCTACCATCTACAAAATCGTTTATAAGAGTGAAACGAGTGGAAACGTAAAGATCAACGTTTATAGTCCTGATGCCGACCTTATCTTCACTGAAACGATCAGGAATATCGACGGATTTATTCAGCCGTTGAACTTTATGGGTCTTCGGGCTGGCGAGTACAAGGTCGAACTGATCGATGCACGCGGAAAAAAGACACACATCATTCGTCACCGTATGCCTGAATCGGAAAGTGCCGCGCACGTGAGCAAGCTTCAGAACGAGGAAAACAAATACCTGCTTTCCTTTACGAGCCGCAAACCCGGTGAGCGAGTGACGGTTCGGATCTACGATGGGTTCGGTAATCTCATTCACGAGGAAATAAGAAGCGAGGCGGGTGACTTCGCCAAGGTCTATACCCTGAAGACAAATTTCGGGAATGTGACTTTTGAGGTACTCGATAGCGTAGGAAGCGTAAAGACTGTTAAGTTTTGAGTAAGGGTGAAACACCACGGGCCGCCTGACTTGGTTCACGAGCGGCGCCGTGGTTGTTTTTCTGTTGCTCACCGTTCTGCCTCACACATCAGCCGCTCCCCCTCGATTCCGCTTTGCCACATCGGACCTCCGGCACGCTCGTTTTCCGGACGCTAACTTACAGCCCTGGGCACCGGACTCCGGCCTCGACATAATCGACGGCACAAACACATGAACACGCCGGGTTGAGGATATGATATTCTCAACTATTTTTAGGTCTGATGATTCCCGCCAACAACTATTTGCGGGAGGTTAGAAAGTTCGCCTCCAGTCAGTATTGGTACTCCGGACTGCGTATCACGGCGGGCGTTATGGTTCCGTTGCTGGTACTTGTTCGCGCGGACCACGTGGCAGAAGGCATTCCGTTCTTATGGGGATCCTTGTTTGTCAGTCTGACTGACACCCCCGGGCCAATACATCACCGCCGGAATGGTATGCTGGCGGCGACCGCGCTCAATACTTTACTGGTGGCGCTCACGGGTTTTGCTCATGGGTTTCAGCCCTTGCTTGTTTTCGAGATTATTGCTGCTGCTTTTGTGCTTACCATGGCGGGTGTCTTTGGTAGCCGGGCGGGGGCAGTAGGATCGCTTGCGCTCGTGGTGACGCTTCTCACATTGTTGTCTATTCGTGAAGAAGGAGACCCAGTCGTCGACGCTTTGCTGATTGCCGGTGGCGGATTGTGGTATTCCGGCTTTAGCTTATGGCTCTACCGCCTGAGACCCTATCGACCAGTAGAGCAGGCGTTGGGCGAGAGCCTTATCGCTACGGCGGATTATCTGCGTGCGCGCGCTTCCCTTTATACAGCGAGTGACTTAAGGGGAGCTTTTCACCGCGTCATGACTGAACAGGGGCGCGTGCAACGCCTCCAGGACCAGTGTAAGGAACTCTTGTTCAAGACGCGATCGTTCGTGTCGGACCCCAGTCCGCGCAGTCGTAGCATGATGATGATCTATCTCGAATCGCTCGACCTTTTCGAACAAATCATGCAGTCGTACTACGACTACGACGAACTTCGGGAAACGCTGTCCGGCACAAGCGTTGCTACCCGCCTCTAT
Organism: uncultured Roseivirgaceae bacterium; assembly: GCA_964537375.1. Lineage (GTDB taxonomy): Bacteria > Bacteroidota > Bacteroidia > Cytophagales > Cyclobacteriaceae > Chryseosolibacter. Next base: position 914 of record CAZIAG010000297.1, on the reverse strand, counting down.
GGGCTGATCCTCCAGTTAGCCGCGGCATTTGAGCACGTTGGCCTTGCCGTGCAGCGCGGAAGAGTGATTAGAAACGATCTGGATTTCAACCGGCAGGTGAGTGATGTGCGTGAATTTTTGAGGAGCGTCAATGCAGGGCCGCCATCTACGAGAATGGTGGCGAGCCTTCAGGTAGTTGAAAAGATCCTCGATAATGTTGGGGATATCGCAAACGGCCTGAACAAGATCATCCTCTACACGAGGGCGGAAACGGAACCGGGCCGACTGAGGAAAGCGATCGAAAGGTCGGGGGTAAAGGCCATGGCCCAGCCGATTACGGCGGAAGTGTTTATCAAGAACCTGACGCTGAAGTCAAACACCTTCAGACACGCTCTCCGCCTGACAATCGCTATCGGCGTAGGATACGGGGTTGCTATAGCGTTTTCGGTTACACATCCTTATTGGCTGCTGCTTACGATCGTCACGATCATGCGGCCCGTCTATTCGGTATCACGCAAGAGGAATATTTCCCGCGTGCTTGGTACCCTTGCGGGTGTCGTGCTGGTTTTCGGTTTGCTGTATTTTGTCGATTCGCCCGCGGTGTTGGCGATTATCATGCTACTGAGCATGCTCATCGGCTATAGCCTGCTTCGGCTGAATTATTTTGGCTTTGTCGTTTTCCTGACGGTTTTCGTGGTGATTTCGTTCCACTTCCTCAACCCTGTCGAGTTCGATACGATGATTAAGGAACGTCTTATCGATACACTCATCGGTTCGGTGTTAGCATTTCTGGCTTCGCGATTTGTCTTTCCGTCGTGGGAGCATGAGGCAATCCGGGCATCGATGAAAAAGGTGATGGAAGCCAACCGCCGTTATTTCATGGCCGCGTGGCGCGCGCTTAAGACCGGGAATACTGCCACCAGCGACTACCAGGT
>CAZIAG010000296.1:0-5300 GCA_964537375.1 uncultured Roseivirgaceae bacterium | reverse complement strand
GAGATACCTTCAAGCACATGGTCGTAAATCGAATTGACCATTGCCGTGAGTTGCGTACGGTTCTCCGCGCTCATCTCTTCCAACAGGAAGGGCTCGACCGCGCTCTTAAACTCACCTACGCGGAATATCTGCGGGCGAATCTCCAGTTTATCGAAAAGCTTCTTGAAGAAAGTAACATTTGCAACGAGGCCGTTGAATTCGATTTCACCTTCCGGGTTGAGATAAATCTCGCTGGCAGCCGAGGCGACATAGTAGGCTCCCTCCCCCATCATTTCACTGTAAGCGACCACCCACTTCCCGCTTTCGCGGAAGTCGATCAGCGATTGACGAATCTCTTCGAGCGAAGCGAAACCCGTCATGGGGAAGCTTGCACTGACGAGAATGCCCTTGATCTTATTATTGTTCTTTGCGTGCGCGATGGCTTCCTTTAACTGAAGGAGTCCAATGCGGGGCACTGCGTTGCCGAAGCCGGGGATCCCTCCCAGGGGTACATCGGGTTGAATTTCCTGGAATTGAGCATCAAGACGGAGATGCAGCACCGAGTTGTCTTTAACCACAACCTCTTTGTCTTCACCGAGGCTAAAAACGAACCCCAAAAAAAAGATAAATCCCACCACGTTCACGACGACGATCGCTGTCATCGCCCCGAGGCAGGAAGAGAAATAGGCACGGCCAAATGTCATATCATTCTGAAAATTAAGCTCAAAAGTAAACAATCCACCTCCGAATAAAAAAGTAGTTTTGTGCCACGTCTTAGTATGAACAGGGGTATTTTCCTATTGTTGGGCTCCAATCTCGGCGACCGCGCCCATAACATAGCGGAGGCTATTGAACGGATAAGGCACTTAGGACGGGTTGTACGTCAGTCGGCGACATACCGAACGGCGGCATGGGGCAACACCGACCAGCCGGACTTTTATAATAGTGTATTGGAAATAGAGACGCCTCTCACTCCTCGTGAACTGCTGAAGGGCATCCTTTCGATCGAGCAAGCACTGGGAAGGGAACGAAATACAAAATGGGCCCCCCGCACCATTGACCTCGACATCCTGCTCTTTGGCGATGTTGTGCTCAATGAAACCGACCTCAAGATTCCACACCCCGCGATTGCCGAGCGGAGGTTTACGCTGATTCCTCTTGCCGAATTAGCCGGAGACGTCGTTCACCCGGCCCTGAACACAACGATCACTGAACTGTTGAACAACTGCCGTGATCCGCTCGCGGTGGAACGCGTAAGTTAGAGGCTATTGGTTTCCGCGGCCGGAGATATTTTCTTCACCAGACCCTGCAATACCTTTCCGGGACCACACTCGGTAAAGGTCGCGGCGCCGTCGGCAGTCATTCGCTGAACGGATTGTGTCCATCGCACAGGTGCAGTCAGTTGGTTGATCAGGTTGGTCTTAATCGTGGCTACGTCCGTTGCCGGCGCAGCGGACACATTCTGGTACACGGGACACACCGGAGCGTGGAAGGTCGTTTCTTCGATCGCCTTTGCAAGCTCTTCACGCGCAGGTTCCATCAGTGGTGAATGGAAAGCACCGCCCACTTGAAGGGGAAGCGCGCGCTTTGCACCAGCGGCCTTCATTTTCTCACAGGCAATCTCGATTCCCTTGAGGGTACCCGAGATCACCAATTGACCCGGGCAGTTGTAATTCGCCGGCACGACGATCTCGTCCTTTATCGAGGCACAAATCTCTTCCACTTGTGCATCATCGAGTCCGAGAATGGCCGCCATCGTTGAAGGATTTATTTCACAGGCACGTTGCATCGCCATGGCGCGTTTGTAAACGAGTTTCAATCCGTCCTCAAACGACAAACTCCCGTTGGCCACGAGCGCCGAGAACTCCCCGAGGGAATGTCCTGCCACCATATCGGCAGCAAAAGATTCACTGGACAACGCCAACGCTACGGAATGAAGGAAGATCGCAGGTTGAGTTACCCGCGTCTGTTTCAATTCTTCGGCCGTACCACCGAACATGATGTCCGTGATGTTGAAGCCCAATATGTCGTTGGCCTGGTCAAGCAGCGCTTTCCCTTTCGGGTTGTTGTCGTAGATGTCTTTGGCCATGCCGGGGAACTGCGCGCCCTGGCCAGGGAATACAAATGCTCTCATGGTTAATGTGTTGGGCAGCAAAAATAGAAAAGTTTCAGCACGTTTCGAGCTGCGTACGGCTTCGAATCATCAATGCCCATGAAATTGTCAACAAAGAAACCAAAGGTCGCATGGATGTTGCACGCACCCGTATCAACGATCCTTGATTCAGTCGAGGAATTTGGACTTGAGTTCGGGTGTGGGGATCATACACTGATCGCGTTTCCCGAACATCCTGTAGCGATTAGCTGAGACCATTGAATATACGGCGTCGCGGATGACGCGCGGCACGAAACGAAACACAGAGAACCATCGCCAGGGTACGGTGAGATGACGCGCGATTTCCAGGACGGCGGAACTTCGATCGTAGACTTTCCCATCCTTTACGACAAGAATACTATAGAGGTCGTCGCCTGCTCCGTCCTTACTGGCGTACTGTTGCCCTACCGATGACTGAAGGGAGGCGAACCTGAAAATATTCTTTCGGTCGCGCTTAATGATAAATTGCACCGTACCGTTACAGAGATTACAGACACCGTCGAACAGGATAAGAATATGATCGTCGCTCATCGAATCAGATGCACCCAGCCCTTTACGATCTGATGTCGTTTCTTAGGATCGACGGAATCAAACGTCACTTCAGCGACGTAGTAGTAAATTCCTTCCGTCAGATCCGAACCATCGTCGCCCCTTCCATCCCAGTCAATAAAGATCGTGTTTTCTCCTCCTGACTGGTAGGTATAGACTTGCTTACCCCACCGGTTGTACACTTTAAAGACCACGTGTTCTACGAATCGTGCACACCTGCTGGCCGCATCCGGTATGCTGGGGCAATCAGGAGATTCTCCGTGGAGGCTTCTGTCGCTGAACGCGCTGAACAGCTCATTGCAACCCTGACCACTTCCGCGGTTGCCGGGGGTGAAGACATTCGGCAGTTCGTAGTAGGGGCAGTTGTCGTTGCAGATCGGTTCACTCAGCGGGCCTTCGTTACCCGACCGGTCAACGGCGGATACGCGGTAACAATAGGCCAGCGAACGAAGTCCGCGTCCGTCGGGACCGTCATCAACCAGGACCGTATCGGTGACGATACCCTTCCAATTCATCCAGGTATAGGTCCCGTCTATCTCGTTGGCGCGGTAAACCTTGTAGCCCAGGATATCCCCTGCACAGTCGGCGTCGGGACGGTTCCAGGAGATCACGTTTTCAAACAATCCACCGGCGCAGGGTGCAGTCGCGAGAAAGGTCTCGCAATCGGATAGCTTGATCGATACCTGGAGCGTGCATGATGGCGGAATGGTGTCGTTGGGTTGCGCGCACACGATTTGTGAAAAATTCTCCAACGGTTCGGGTATCCGCGGGTTACCATAGGCACCGCGCGTCATGACGCGGTAGCAATAGATTTCGGTATCGGACAGCCCTTCATCAACGTAGATCAGTCCCCCGGCCGTAGGATCGACTTGTGCGAGCTCAACAAATTCACTCTCATCCGCGCCTTCGGTTCCACGATAGAGAACGTGTTCATTGGGCTCGGTTTGAATGATATTCGACCAGGGAACAAGTGCCGACCAGTTGAGCGTAATGCGACCGACCTCGCTGTTCGCCTCCAGCCTTACGGTCGAAGCAGTCGCAGAAGTATCGATAGGAACAAACACGTCCGGATCCGTCGCTGTCGTCGCCCAGAGGACCACACGATAATTATAAGTGTTATCTCTGGTGTTGATGCCCCCGTCGATTACCGTTGTATCGCCTTCGGCCTTTCGACCGGAATGCACGCGCGCAAGGTTAACATCCCCTGCAAATCCGTCAGCGCGAAAGACCTCGTATTCTATCTTGGGATATTGAACCCGACTGATGTCGAACGGAGGTGTCCATCGTATCGTCACTTGTCCGTCGGTTGGGTCGGTTTCGTCCACGGTCACATTCGTGATGACCGGCACATCCGCCAATATCGGGTCGATACAAATCTCCTGAGAGACGTAGCTTTCGCCACCCCGGGGCAATGCGAACGTGGCGACCAGCCGGTAACAATATTGAGCACCTGACGCCAGGCCCTGACCCTTGTTGTTATCGAGAAAGGTCGTCACCGGGTTATTGTTGGCATCGTGGGCGTTAAGCGTCTCGAGCAATTCGTAGCCAAGAAAATCGGGCATACCGGTTTGACAGGAGTCGGGCTCGAAGGCAAAGCTGTCGACCCGCCGCCAGACCTGAATTTTGTCCGCGTTTTCGCAAAAATACGGTTCCCATTCGAGGGCCGCAGCCCGTTGCGCCAGGTCGGGCTGCGCATCAACCCATTCCGGCGCCGGACCGACTACCCGAATAAACCAGGTCTTGAACGTCACCAGCCGTGACCCGGTCGGCGATTGGTCGGTGATCTTGAAGACCACCTGGTAAGGTTGTTCCTTGATGTGCTCGCAGGTCGTATTCCACTCGAAGTTGAGCACGGCCGGCGTCGGGTAAAATCCACCGTCGTCGGGCGAGTAGGTAGCGGGAGACTGGGCCGGTGCGAGGTTAAAAATTTCGGAGAACGCCTCAATCTTGACCGGGTCTCCGTCGGGATCAAAGCCGGTGATTATCGCATTGAGCGTTGTGCCTGCTTCGACGCAGACATCGTCGGGGACTTCAAGATCAGGTCTTTCGTTGTCGCATTCATCGACGATGATTTGCATATCGCGACGAACAAACCCATTCGAAACCCACACCCCCGCGACCTTACGCCATTCTTCGATAATAAACGCAATGTTATACTCGCCGGCGGCCCCGGGTGCATCCCAGGTTATGGTACCATCCGTGGGGTTAATGGACATCGTGGGTGGGCCGGTACCGGCTTCATTGCCTGTAGCGTGGTTGGTATAGAACTCAGGATTAGTGGGTTCACGATAATTCAAAACTTCGCGACCGCGAGCGCTGAAAGGGATAACCATACGATAAGAAAGGCTGTCGCCATCAGGGTCGTAGGCACCCGGATTGTGAAACCAAGCCACGCCAGTGCACGCGCGATCGATAGGCGGCACGAGAAGTTTGGGAGTGTTGTTGCAACCGAGGAACGGGTCGATGATGATCTTGGTCTCTATATAGAACCGCGTGTTGACGGAAGCGTCCATGTTCAACACGCCGCCGTTGCGATTGGGTTCGTGGTAGCTGATTGTGTAGGTTCCGTCGGCGAGGTAGGTATGGGTAATGGTGTAGGTTGCCATAGCGATGCCCACGC
>CAZIAG010000295.1:0-5330 GCA_964537375.1 uncultured Roseivirgaceae bacterium | reverse complement strand
AGCGATGCGGGTTTTTGTACGATGGGAGCGATGAAGCCAGACCAACCCTTCAATAAGAAGATCGAACTCAGGCTTCGCTCAGTCGAATTGAGTCTCTATCGCGGTACCACCAATCCGGTTTCTCCGGTCATCACCGTGGCCACTGCCGACATCAATTTTGGAATTTCATCACGCACGTTCTTTCAGGTGAAGCTTCCCTACCAGGCGGTAAGTGGAAATTTTGGGAACACATCCGGAATGGGCGACATTTCGCTGTGCCTTACACGAAACATATTTACCTCCGAAAAGTACGATGTGAACGTCTCGGTCGGTGCCAAAATACCTTCCAATGATTCTGACCTCACTTCGAAGGATCCCCGATTTGAAGGATTGCCCCTGCCCATGTACTATCAAACCAGTTTAGGGACCTACGACGCTATCGCCGGTATTTCTTTGATAAGCCGCAATTGGCTCGTCGCGACGGGCATTCAACATCCATTTAACCAGAACAATAACCAGTTTAGCTGGGGCCCCTGGTTCGATCCGTATCCCGACGATGACTATTTAAGAAAGAATGCCGCTGCGATTGAACTTCAGCGTGGCACCGACGTCATGTTGCGGCTTGAGCGAAACTTCCGTTTCTCCAGGTTGAATTTCACCGTGGGACTCCTTCCGATATATCGGCTCAACTACGACGAAATTACCAATGCGGAAGGCAACCGCGTAAAAGTCCCGGACGCTCGGGGGCTGGCAATGTCCGGTATCTTCACCACGGGGTACAGTTTCAACGTCCGCTCCGGAGTGAAACTCCTGCTCGGGCATACGATCGTTCAGCGAAAAGTCAATCCGGACGGACTAACCCGTCAAATGGTTTCCACCATCAGCTATTACCACCGCTTCTAATGAAACGATTTCTCGTCGCAGTGAGCTTCATTCTGCCTGGTCTATTTGTGCGGGCACAGCACACCTTTGAAACGATCGACTCATTGATCATCAACGCGTCCTTCGAGGAGGCCCTGAAGCTGACCGAAAGTACCGACCTCCAAAAGACGGAGGACCGCGTCTTGCTTCTAAACAAGAAAGTCGAAGCGCTCATCGGCATGGGACGGCTGTCGGACGCACAGGAGGTACTATCGGGTATGCTGTCCGTCACTGATCCTTTTCTGAATGCCATTACGGAAACAAACCGGGGCGCGCTTCTTATGCACCAGGGAAGAAACGATCTGGCGATCGAAAAACTCGAAGGAGCGTTTCAACAGTTCAGCTCGCTGGACAAGGGCAATACGCTTGAGGCTGCGGAAACCATGACCCTGCTCGGTCTCGTCTACAAATTCACCGGCAAACATTCACAGGCGGAAGAACAAATGCGGATGGCTCTTTCGATCAGAAAAGAGATGCTTCCCGAAGACCACGAACTGATTGCAGCATCTTACAACAACCTCGGCCTGATCTATACCAACATTGACAACGACCGTGCGCTCGACTACTACGAGCAGGCCGGATCGATTTACCGAAAACGACATGGCGAAGGGCATCCGAAGACCGCCATTTCATTCACCAACACTGGCCTCGTGTACAGTTTGCTGGAGCTCTATGGTGATGCAATAAACAACTACGAGTCGGCCCTAAAGATTTGGGAAAAAGTTTACCCCAGTGGCCATCAGTCCACGGCCTTTGTCCTGTTCAACCTTGGCAATATTTACCGCAGCCTCGGCAACACGAATTCCGCCAGACAATACTATGATAAAGCGTTGGCAATGTATCGCGCGGTTTATGGAGAGAACCATCCAGAAATCGCGGGCGTCCTCAATGCATTGGGTAATCTCGCCTTGACGGACCGCAAGTATGACGAGGCTCTCTCCCTTTTCCAGAATGCTATTATCGCGAATGCACCCACGTTTGAAACCCGCGACGTTTCAGTGAATCCCGAGCTTCGCGATTATTATCACGGGTTGGTGCTGCTTTACTCACTCATGTACAAGGCGCAAGCGCTGGAAGCAAGGCACCTCGGCAAGACGTTGAAATTCGCCGACCTTGACCTCGCTCTGAATACATTGAAACTTTGCGACGCTTTGATCGACGATCTCCGGCAGCAGAGCAGGAATGAGAGTGACAAACTGGCCCTGGGGATGGTCGCCACCGAAGTTTATGAAGATGGTGTCAGGATAGCCCATGAGGCCGCGCTTGTGGCATGGAAGAAAAGGCCATACCAGGAGCTGGCATTCTACTTCGCCGAAAAGAGCAAGTCAGCCGTTCTACTGGAAGCCATTTCCGATACCGATGCCAAATCGTTCGCGGGAATTCCACCCGAGTTGCTCGAAGAAGAGAGAGCACTTAAGTCGGCAATTGCCTTGACCGCGCAATCCCTTGCGCAACGGCCATCCGCCGAAGAGGAGGACTACCTTCGTCAAACTCTTTTCGCACTTAATCGAAACTACGAAGCGTTTGTTGCACGACTGGAGCGCGACTATCCGTCATACTTCAATCTCAAGTTTAATATGACGTCGCCATCGGTACGTGAATTGCAGCACCTCATCGACCCTCAGACAGCGCTGATCAGTTACTTCATTGAGGAAAAAAGTCGGCGATTATACGTCTTTACCGTCACCCATGATCGTTTCAAGATCGACAATCACCATCTCTCCGATGACTTCGAAAAATTTTTCGCCGGTCTCCGCAACGGACTATTTTACAACGTCCCCGAGATTTACATTCGCTCCGCCAACGTTCTTAGTCGCGTGCTCGTACCAGCAAATATTCCCGGTAGTGTCGAAAACCTCGTCATCATACCATCGGGACCGTTGAGCGTCATCCCATTTGAAACACTTCTGACTAAAAAGACGAGTGAGCAGAGCAGCTACACGTCCCTGCCGTATCTGCTCAAAGATTACACCATACGCTATGAATTTTCCGCAGGTCTGCTGCAGCAGAAATCCAGAAAGCAAGGGACAAACACAGCTTCAGTATTTCTCTGTGCGCCGGTCAACTTTCCCGACAACAGTCGGTTGACCGCACTACCCGGCACGGAAGCAGAGGTCAAAGAGATAGCAAACCTCCTCGCTTCGCGCAGTATAGACCACCGCGTGCTGGTGCACCAGGACGCCAACGAACATATGATAAAAACGCAGGCACTGAGGGGCTTTGATGTATTGCATTTTGCCACGCACGGCCTGGTAGACGAAGACAATCCCGCATTGTCGCGGATTTTCCTGCAACAGCACTCCGAGGCTGAAGATGGAAGTCTTTACACGTCCGAGATCTACAACCTCGAGCTTGATGCCAACCTCGTGACACTGTCAGCATGTGAAACGGGGCTTGGTAAAATTTCCAAGGGTGAAGGCGTGATTGGTCTTTCACGTGCATTGGTGTATGCAGGAGCCAAAAATCTTGTCGTATCGTTCTGGAAGGTTGCGGATGAATCCACGGCCGAGATGATGAAGACATTCTATGATGAAATGTTGCAACACCCGGCCGGAGGTTACTTCAATCATCTCCGTGACGCGAAACTGAAATTGATGGCGAATCCGCGCTACGCGGCACCCTACTATTGGGCACCTTTCATTCTGATTGGTTATTGAAATCCCTCGTCTTTTTCTTTTTCAAAATTTAAAAAAAGGCTGTCTCCCAGGAAACAGCCTTTTCGATTTTCAACGGCTATTGTATTCGATAACGAACGCCGAAATACGTCATCCGTCCGAAAATAGGACCCCATACAAGTGAGGAGTCGAAATACGGGCTGAATGGCTTATCTGCACTGATGATCGGGTCGTTGAGTCTGAAGTTGGTCACATTCTCTACGCCGAGGTATAGGCTCCACCGATCCTTCAGGTCCTTGGTGACCTGCGCGTTCATCAACACGTATGGCTCAGTTGCCGAAGGAAGACGGAAGCCGTCCGGGTTTTCGACCGTTGTTGGAACACGCTGCTTGCCCAACCATTGAACCGTGTAGTCGAACTTCCATTTGTTCTTTGTCTCGTACGCGATATTGGCAAACGCCCGGTGCGAAGCGATAAGCGGTCTGCTAAACCTTCCTACAGCGTAGTCCGTCTTCACATCAAGGAACCGGTACGCCAATCGAACATCGAGTCGGCGGATTAGTTCATAATCAACCTGAAACTGCAGGCTGTGCGAATACGAGTCCCCCTGAAGCGCATAAAAATTTGCCTCGCGGACGGATTTATCCATATCGACCACTACCTGGTTCTCGAAATCCGTGAAGTAATAGTCCACCAAGATTGATCCCGGACGGTAGCCGAGGGTAAAATCTCGTGATAAGTTCACGCCGTAATTCCATGCTTTCTCCGGCTTAAACCGATAGGCGTAGTCTGTCTGCATGCCAGAAAAGACGATCTGTCGTGCCGAGGCCAACAGACCCGTATTCTCGACCAAGAGATTGGCGAGCCTCATGCCTTTGCCTGCCGATAACCGAAGTGAGGTTGTCGGCGTCACATGATAATGCATATGGAGGCGCGGGGTGAACACGGTTCCAACCAGGTTGTGGTGATCGACGCGTACTCCCGCGACCGCCGTAAATTTCTCCGGTAAATCGTACGTGTATTCCAGAAAGGCACCCGGCACACGCTCCGTCCGGTCGAAGTTCATAATATTCACCAAATCTTCGAATTCGTCCTCCACAAGGCGGATCTGACGATCAGCGTTAACCAGTCTTTCGTCGTAGTCATCGAAAAGGAAGCTAATCCCGGTTTTGAACTTATGGTTTGTAGAGCCGATGATCGACTGGTAAATGAGATTTGCATACGCCGAACGTTGTAGCGCTTCGTGCGTCGTGAAACCAAAGTAGCTATCGTGATCGTGGGCGCTTCCGGAGAGTTGCAACCCGATGCTCTTGTAAGGTGCACCGGGGAACTGGTATCCGATCTTTCCCCAGACTTCCGTGCGGTCGCTGATAATGGCTAGGCCGTAACGGTTCGTGGTGAACTTGTCCTCCTCCTTGTCAAATCCGGTCTGTCCACCATACCGATCATCCTTAAGCACCTTCACCCCGAATTGCCCAAGCCAACCGTTGTCGCCCTTGAACACCCAACGATTGATCACGTTCAATTGGGAGCCGGTTGGGAAATCGAGGAAGCTGTCGCCGTTTTGGTCCATTTCGAATGGTCTGGCGCTTCCATGCAGCAAAAAGGTGGTAGCCAATTTGTTCCCCACCATCGCCGTGTAGTTGGCGTTCAACTCAGAACGCCCTGACTGGTTCACATATGCATTGAGGTAAAGCTTCTCACTTTCCTGGGGCTTCTTCATCTCGACGTTAAAATCCCAACAAATCCTTTCTTAGCCGTAAACGACCGAGCCGATGCGTTTGTTGACAACGATGGAATTGAGCCAGGTACGGG
>CAZIAG010000294.1:0-5330 GCA_964537375.1 uncultured Roseivirgaceae bacterium | reverse complement strand
ACCGATCTGCTGCGCGAAAAGGCATGAACTTGCCTGCAGCAATAATAGGAATAGGTAGAGTTTGCGCATAGGCTAGGATGAAAAGTTTTCCGGCCGGATTGTACCGGCACATCGCCGTACAAACTGGCCTGTCAGTCTGGTCTATAGTCAAAATAATCGAGGGGCGGATGGGGCCGCCCCTCGATTACCGGGCTTTACTTAACAACAAAAACGAAGTCGCTGCCCGGTGCGTTGTCGCCGAATTCCCCAAACCGGGGCTGTACTTTCAGGCGTTCTACGTATGAATACAACTCGGGCAAGGTCAAGATGCCATCGCGTCCACCGCGACTGCGCAATGCTTCAAGCATATTCTTTGCAAAGGGCGAATGTTTTCCGGGGATTCCGTCCGAGACGTACGTCTTACCACCGGATGTGAGATATCGACGGGTCTTATACTGGAGTTTACGGGTGATAAACTCGGCCTGCGTGGATTCCTTGTAAACTTCTTCAGCGCCACCGCGTGACGAAGCAAGCGTTGCGTCAAACGTTCCGCCGAAACACACGTCCATGGCCAGGAAGATGTGCTCGCAAGGGATGTTGTTTACAATTGAACGGAGTCGGTTGTGCGACAGATAAGTCGTCTTCGCTTCATCATTAGCGCGCGATTCGCGGGTCACAACAAACCCTTCGCCGAAGGTCTGGTCATAGGTGCCGTGGCCTGCGAAAAAGATGAACAACTGATCGAGGGGCTCATACTTTCTCTCCGCGTACTCGCGAATCTTCTTCAGCACTTCCGCCTGGGTGGCGTTCTCCACCAATTCCACTTTGAACCCATAGACATCCTGCAATTCTTTACCGATCGTCCTGGAGTCGAACACCGGGTTGACGAGGTCGGACCAGTGGTCATACTCGTCGGTAGCAAAGATCAGTGCATAATCCGTGCGTTTCAGCTTACCGGCATCGGCAAAACCGGAAGCGCCAACGTGAACTCTTCGGTAGCTGATCGATTTTTGGCCGTCGACATTTTCGGCGACTACCTCAAGGACATTTTGGCCGTCGAGGAGCGTGATGTTCTTTTCAACAAGCATGCTCAATTCCTGGCCAGCCTCCGGGGTTACGGTGGTCATTCCGCGGCTTGCGGCGCCATCGTCCTCTTTTACGTAAATCGTGACGCTTTTGATCGGCTTGTCGGATTGGATCTCAATCTTGACGTTAAACCTGTTTTCCTGAGCGTAATTCGTTTCAGGTACAGGAGTGATCCAACTGACCACAGGAATGGTGGTGCTCAGCTGTCTATTGGGATCACTGAAATCAACTTCGAACTCGTTGGTGCGGCTCGACACGTTTTGAGCAACCAGCACATGTGCCAGCAACATCACCATGGTCAGGGCAAAAAGATTCCTGAGTTTCATATTTCTTGAGCTTAATTGGCAAGTCCAAAATCCTGCGTTCTTCGCCGCAATCGAATCCCCAACAACCGCCCTATGCTGCGTCTATCTCGACAGCCATCCAAAAAAAACCGGGGCCGATCCTTCCCATCCACCCTCCGAACCGAGCTTCACTTATCTATACCTGCGCAGGTCTTAAAAAAGAAATTAAAGTTACGCGAATCTTTTCGGTTGAACAAATCGGTGGTTGTCACCAAAGTAGTATACCCTTGACCGATACCTTCCCGAAACCCGTGACTTCTGATTATCCCTAAGATGCAAGCGCAGCTGTCTTGTTTAATATCAGCACCCCCCCAAAGGGAACCCTCCGATTTCTGCTATTTTTCGGGGTATTGGCAAAAATGTGTTTACACGCCAGGATCAGACCCGGAAAACAGGGATATAGCGCCCAGCCTGTTATTTTCGCATTGAACCATTACCTTGAACCCTAAAGCTTCACCCATGATTAGAGTTGTGACATCTATTTTGTTGGTCATTGCGGTTTTCGATATTTCCTCCCCGGAGTTGCACGCGCAGCAATTGCGATCGCGCATCGACGAAGTGGCCAGGGAGATCGAGCCGAAGGTGATTAATTGGCGAAGGCATTTTCATCAATACCCTGAATTGTCGAACCGCGAATTCAAAACATCGGCGAAGGTGGCCGAGCACTTGCGATCTTTGGGAATTGAGGTCCAAACCGGTGTAGCCAAAACAGGTGTGGTAGGAATTCTAAAAGGCCCGAAACCCGGTCCTGTAATCGCCCTGCGCGCTGACATGGATGCATTGCCGGTCACCGAACGAAACGACCTTGCGTTTATCTCGCGGGAAACAACAACGTTCAACGGACAGGAAACGGGGGTGATGCACGCCTGTGGCCACGATGCTCACGTTGCTATCCTCATGGGCGTCGCGGAGATACTGGCGAAACACCGCGATCAAATAAAGGGAACCGTAAAGTTCATTTTCCAGCCTGCGGAAGAAGGACCGCCCGCCGGTGAGGAGGGTGGAGCCGATCTCATGGTGAAGGAGGGTGTATTGAAGAATCCGGATGTCGACGTGATTTTTGGTCTTCATGTTCGATCGATCAGTCCGCTGGGTCAAATCGAATATAAGCCGATGGGGTTCATGGCTGCTTCCGACTGGTTTACCATCAAAGTTTATGGCAAGCAATCTCATGGCTCGGCACCCTGGATGGGGATCGATCCGATCGTAACCGCCGCACAGATCATAAACGGAATTCAAACGATCATCAGTCGGCAGACCGAACTGACAAAGGAGGCGGCTGTCATTTCGGTAGGAAGAATCAATTCCGGCATTCGCGAAAACATTATTCCGGAATACCTGGAGATGTCCGGAACCATACGAACTTTCGACACCGAGATGCAAAAGAAGATACACGAAAAGCTGAAGGTCACGGCTGAAAAGATCGCCGAGAGTGCGGGAGCGAGCGCGGAGGTAATAATCGAATCAAAGACTGCCGTGACTTACAACGACCCTGACCTTACGGCGAGGATGTTGCCCAGCCTGCAACGGGCAGCAGGAGCAGACAAGGTGGTTCAGATTGATGCACAAACTGGAGCAGAAGATTTCGCCTCGTTCCAGCGCGAGGTTCCCGGCCTGTTTTTCTTTGTCGGAGGCTGCCCGCCTGAAACACCGATCGCTGAAGCGCCGTCTCATCACACACCGGATTTTATGTTGGACGAACGCTGCATGATCACCGGAGTGAAGGCCTTCCTGCACCTGACCCTCGACTACATGAACAGCAAGTGAACGTTGGGAAGAATTTTTCTGTCAGGCCCATGTCTGTTTGGTCTAAGAATTATCTTTGTCGCCTTAAGTAAAGGATTGAATCATGCGTTACAAGATTGTTGCCGGTAACTGGAAGATGAACAAAACGTTTGAAGAAGCCAATGCGCTTGCTTCTGAAGTAATGAACATGGTGAAGGATGAAGTTCGGAATGATACGAGGATAATTCTGTGTGTTCCTTTTCCATACCTCATGCCGGTGAAAAACCTTTTGGGAAAGAATTCATCTATTTCGGTAGGGGCCCAGAACTGCAGTGAGCACGAAGCCGGTGCTTACACCGGGGAAGTTTCGGCGAGCATGCTAGCCTCAATGAATATACCCTACGTTATCCTCGGGCATAGCGAGAGGCGACAATACTTTGGCGAGAGCGCTGCGTTACTAGCCCGCAAGGTCGACATGGCGCTGAAGCATAATCTTCTCCCCATTTTTTGCTGCGGTGAACCATTGGACATCCGGGAACGAAACGAGCATGAGTCGCTGGTGAAGCAACAGTTGACGGACAGTCTTTTTCATCTTGATGCCGATGCACTTCGCAAAGTTGTTGTCGCCTATGAACCGGTTTGGGCCATCGGCACGGGAAAAACCGCGACGGCAGCACAGGCCCAGGAGATGCACGCGGTAATACGAGGTCACATCGCCGGAAAATACGGCACTGAGGTGGCCAATGATATTTCCATCCTCTACGGTGGAAGCGTTAATGCCGGCAATGCACGCGAACTTTTCTCCTGTCCGGATGTCGATGGTGGACTGGTTGGCGGTGCTTCGTTGAAATCGCGTGAGTTCGTCGAGATTATCAAGAGTGCTTAAGCAGCGTTATGGCCTACACACGTCTGACGGTTAGGTGCGATGTTGATTTCAGAGACATCCTTACCGCAGAACTGGCCGAGATAGGCTTCGATGCCTTTATGGAGACCGAAGACGGCTTCGAGGCCTATGCCGACGAAGAACGTTACGATCGGAATGCGCTGGAGGACTTGCGTGAGCGTTACGCGGCCATCACCACGATCGAATTCACGTTTGACACGATCGAACAACGCAATTGGAACGAAGAATGGGAACGCAGCTTCGATCCGATAGATGTCGAGGGGAAATGCCTTATTCGTGCCGAGTTTCATGCACCCTCACGTCAATATCCATTCGAGATCATCATAACGCCGAAAATGTCATTCGGCACAGGCCACCACCAAACCACGTACCTTATGGTAAAGAACCAGATGGCTGTCGATCACGTGGACAAACGCGTGATGGATGCGGGATGTGGAACGGCGGTGTTATCCATCGTGGCGGCTAAGCTCGGCGCAAGAGAAATCCTGGCGTTTGATATCGATGAATGGAGTATCGTCAACGCTACGGAAAATGTCGGTGTGAATGGATGCTCCAACATATCAATTCAGCGCGGAACAATCAGGGAAGTCAATCCAACAGGTCTATTCGATATTATCCTGGCTAACATCAACAAGAACATATTGCTTGACGAAATGGGCGAATATGCGCGGCGTATGGAAAAGGAAGGAATTTTGATGTTGAGTGGCTTTTACATGCGTGATGTTCCCGATCTGCTTTCGGAGGCCGCGACCCATGGTCTTGAAGAGGTCGGCCGTGATGAGAAGGAGAACTGGGCCGCGCTGATTCTTCGGAAATCGCCGGGCCGTCCGGTCGCTGGTCACCGGTTGTGAACGTGGCGGGTTTCACCTCCGCGATCAAATCTACTTCTTCAATCTGCAATCTGTATTCGCTAATCTTCTGGTTCGTGGACAGCTCAAATCCGAGGCCCAGGGTTTGTCCCGAAGTTAGCGAAGCGCGGTCCAAATTCATGGACACAGCGTTTCTAACCAGATTCCGCCTGGCCAATCCGTTATCCGTCGAGAGTAACAGTCTACAGCAACAGTCTACAGTCCACCTACTGCACTAACGCAAGGTTGAGCACAACGTTGAGACGCGGTTGCAGGAATTGGCAAGAATTCGCACGAAATGGTAAAACTTGGCAAAACTTTGTTCGATTTGGTAAGATTCGGCAAGGATTGGTACGGCTTGGTAAAATTTCGCACGATTTGGTAAGATTTGGCAGAAATTGATTTAGCTGAGTTAGCGATTTGCGTTCCCTCGCGCTCGAGTAA
>CAZIAG010000293.1:0-5337 GCA_964537375.1 uncultured Roseivirgaceae bacterium | reverse complement strand
ATTGATAAAGGGATTGAACCAAAAAACAGATCTAAGGATTGCCACCAACAGCATATCCAGCGAATGAAATCGCGACGCATGTGCAGTTTCGTGCCGGATGATCTGCTCCCTCTCTTCCGGCGACAGCTTGCCCGAATTGCCGATAAAAATCACATTGAAGAATGAAAATGATGGCAGATCGCCATTCGATTCAACAATCGTAAACCGACCCGACCGACATGATGGCGCACCCTTCAGGACGCTCAAAACCTGAACCAGATGAAAACCCACAGCGCCGAGTGAAACGACGACACCTGCGAAATAGACCCATCCAAGTGCGCGCCATACTGTTGTCGCACCATTCGTCCCTGTATCCGCGATTGCCGCATCCGTTTGAGCCGAGATCACGACCTCGGGCAACCAGTTCGCCGGTATCAGGGCTTCGACTGTGGGGATCGCCGGTTCAGACACGGTCGCCAGACGAATGAAAGGGAAGGCGAGTGAAAACACGATTGCTCCGACCATGGAATATCGAAGTAAAGAGAACTGCGTTTCCCTGAAGAAGAGTAAACGATATGCGCCGAGGAACAACAAGAGGAGTAGGTTCGCTTCGATCAGGTAGTTGATGACGTCTCTCATAGGTTTTGTTTTTTACGCATGCCTTACCGAGGCTGGCGTCTACGGTTTTTGTCTCTTTACCTCTTCCAGAAGCCGCTCGATGTCCTGTGCGCTTAACTTGTTCTCCTTGGCGAAGAATGAAACAAGGTTTTGAAACGAACCCCCGAAATAGCCCCGAATCATATTATTGAGATAGAATCGCGTGTACTTCTCCTTGCTCACCAGCGGAAAATACTCGTGTGTTTTTCCGTAGGCCTTGTGACCGACAAATCCTTTGGTCTCCAGTATTCTTACAATGGTGGATACCGTATTGTAAGCAGGTTTGGGTTCGGGCATTTTTTCAATAATGTCCTTAACGAAACCCTTGCCTAGAGTCCAAAGAATTTGCATGACCTGGTCCTCAGCCCGGGTAAGTTCTTTCAGATCTTTCATACTATGTATTTAGGTATAAAACTAAACAATTAGTTATGCAGTGACAATAGACACAGGCGAAATTTTTGACGAAGTATTTATCCCGCCGGTTCGGTCTACAAAGAACTCGTAAAGCAGTACGAGATGATATTGGCGCCCATTTTCAGCGCCTGCTGTCGTTTTTCCTCGGGATCGTTGTGGATTCGCGCGTCTTCCCAGCCGTTGCCCAGGTCTGACTCATAAGAGTAGAAGAGTACCAACCGTCCCTGGTAAATGAGGCCGAGTCCCTGTGCCGGTTTTCCATCGTGTTCGTGGATCTTGGGCAGTCCCTTCGGGAACTCGAATTTTTGATGATAGATCGGGTGGTCGTACGGCAGTTCAACGAGTTCGAGTTCCGGGAACACTTTTTTCAGCTCCAGACGGACAAATTTGTCGAGGCCGTAATTGTCATCAATGTGCAGAAAGCCTCCGCCGATAAGGTATTTGCGAAGATTGGCGGCCTCCTCTTCGGAGAACACCACGTTCCCGTGGCCGGTCATGTATACGTAGGGATACAGGAACAGGTCACGGCTGGACACCTCGACGATATCCTCTTCCGGAGCGAGATTCATACCCAGTTCCCGGTTGCAGAACGCGATCAGATTGGGAAGCGCCGTCTTGTTTGCGTACCAGTCCCCTCCGCCGTTGTACTTTAATTTTGCGATCTTGATCGGACCTTGTGCGGATACCGGCGCTGCAATGGTATATACTAATGAGAACAATAGCAGAAGAAGTCGCGCTGTCATAGGCCTGTTGATATGTCAATAAAACGAACCCATCCTTCAAACCTTGCCGGCAAGGAGCAGTCCAAACGAAAATGTAAGGAAAATTACTGCACCATGAAACCCTATAAGCATTGCCAGGAGGAAGACCCGTCCAGCGTGTATCAGGTATTACCCGTCGCGGCCGCATCTACGAGGTTCCTTGCTTGAGCGTTGGAGTTCATACGATTCTGCGGACTGCCCGCTCGTGGTGCAGAGCGCTATGTGATCGATGGAGAAAAGGAGATCGTGATCGATCTGTCAACGTTAATTAACCGGGCTTTGCGCCGATTCAGCGCTCCGGGAGGACCGGCCTTTTTCTTTGGTCCTCGCCCTGCGGTTTACTCGGCGGAAATAAATACTTTAGCGCCGAATACCGTCGTGGCCATGGAACAATATCACAAGCTCTTAAAACACATCCTCGAAAACGGCACCCGGAAAGACGACCGCACGGGTGTAGGCACGATTTCCGTTTTCGGTTATCAGATGCGCTTCAATCTGGAAGGAGGGTTTCCGCTGGTGACGACGAAAAAGCTTCATCTTCGGTCTATTATATACGAACTCCTCTGGTTCCTCAACGGCGACACCAATATTAAGTTTCTGAATGATCACGGTGTGACCATCTGGGACGAGTGGGCCGATGAACATGGAAACCTCGGCCCGGTCTATGGCTATCAGTGGAGGAGTTGGCCCGGCCGAAATGGCGAACAGATCGATCAGATCACAAAGTTAATTGAGCAGATCAGGACAAAACCTGACTCCCGACGCCACATTGTAACGGCGTGGAATCCGGCCGACGTGGATGCGATGGCGTTGCCGCCGTGTCATGCCATGTTTCAGTTTTATGTAGCCGACGGCAAGTTGTCCTGCCAGCTGTATCAGCGCTCGTGCGATACATTTCTCGGCTTGCCGTTCAACATTGCATCCTATGCCCTTCTGGTTCACATGGTTGCCCAGCAATGCGACTTGGCCCCCGGCGAGTTCATCTGGACGGGTGGAGACGTCCACATTTACAACAATCACCTGGAGCAGGTGCGACTTCAACTTTCGCGTCAGCCCTATCCGCTGCCGAAGCTGGAGATTCGCAGAAAGCCGGCGTCGATCTTCGATTATCAATTCGAGGATTTCGAGATCCAGAATTATCAAAGTCACCCCACGATCAAGGCGCCGATAGCCGTATAGGCTGTCGCAAATCGGCAAGGATTTCTAGTGAGGGCTTTCGGGAGGTTGCGGTACTTCCTTGGGGGCCGGTGGCGGCTGCGTAAGAGGTTCTTTTTCGGGCTGTATTTCAGGTTCCGTTTGGGGCCGGGTAGGGGTGGGGGGTTCCTTTGGAGGGACCGTTTCCGGATCCTGGCCGGGCACAGGAACTTCACCGGGCTTTTGTGACTTGATCATAAATAAAGGTTGGATGAAAGTGAGGATATTCAAAAATTTCGTGCCCCGGATGCACACGGCCGAATTGACGAAATGGCTGAACTTTCCCAAAAATTGTAATAATCACACCCTTTTCCCGACAGATTGCGTAATTGAAAACAAATGGCCGAAAAAAGCAGTGTTTTTGATATGATAGGTCCCGTGATGATCGGCCCGTCAAGTTCCCACACGGCGGGTGTTGTGAGGATTGGGCGAGCGGCGTATCGGTTGCTGGGAGGCTGTCCTGATCAGGCCGACATAATTTTCTACAATTCTTTTGCGAGGACCTATGAGGGGCATGGAAGTGATCGGGCAATCATAGCTGGTTTGATGGACTTCAAGACCGACGACAAGCGGATCAAAGACGCACTCGACATTGCCGCGTCGGAAGGCCTGAAGTACTCCTTTCGGTCTGTGGGAAACGCTTCTACGCTGCATCCTAACACGATCCGGTTGACTCTTTCACGGGGCGATCGGCATATCGAAGTACTGGGAGAAAGCCGGGGCGGTGGACTGATTAATATAGCTGAGATCAACGGATTCAAGGCCGATTTTACCGCCAGTCTTCATACACTTGTGATCTTTGCGGCTGACGTGAAAGGCAGCATCGCTTTTATTGCGGATGTGGTGGCTCATGACGACTGCAACATTGCGACCATGTCGGTCTCCCGGAAGGGTAAGAACGACCTGGCTTGCCTGGTCATCGAGATGGATTCCGGCCTCAAGGCTGTAACATTGGACTATTTGAGAAGTCTAAACTGGGTGAACGAGATAATTTATGTACCTGACATTGACCGATAACGCCATGAAATCGATTTTGATTGTTCTCGTCGTTCTGGCATCTTGTGTTCCGCTTTTCGCCCAGCAGGGCAGTTCCGGTGCGCCCGAAGGCAAAAAGTGGACTTTGCAGGAATGTGTGGATTATGCGCTTCAAAACAACCTCGATGTACAGCGAGGTCAATACAATCTGGAGAATGCTGAGGTAGATCAACTTCTTGCCCGCATGGCGATGTTTCCGTCGTTAAACGTGGGCCTCACCAACGGATACAACTGGGGGCGCTCGATCAACCCGGTAACAAACCAGTTTATTACCGAGCAGATCACTTCGCTAAGTCCCGACGTCACGAGCAATGTGACCATATTTAACGGCCTGCGGATTCAAAATAGCATACGACAGGCGAACGCGGCAGTGCAGTCGTCGGAACAGGACCTCCTGAAAGTGCGAAATGATGTAACCCTGAATGTGATCAACCTCTTTATTAATGTGATCTTTAATAAGGAGCTGTTGGAGAATGCAAAACTTCAGCTTGCTTCAAGCGAACAACAATTGGAGCGGACTCGCAAGCAGGTTGAAGTCGGCGCCTTGCCGAAATCTGATCAGCTGAACCTGGAAGCTCAGGTGGCGACCAACGAACTTAACGTCGTCAACAGCGAGAATTCCCTAACCCTGTCGTTGCTTCAACTTAAACAGGCGTTATTACTTCCTGCGTCCGAACCGTTCGACGTTGCTGTCCCGGAGGTCGACATTGAAGACCTGATCGTAGAGTCGACAAGTGGTGAGATCTTTAATATTGCGCAACAGATGATGCCAGAGGTCAGGAGCGCGAACCTCCAGGTGCAAAGTGCAGACTACGGTGTTAAGGCAGCAAAGGGAAGTCTTTATCCGCGTGTCACCGTCGGAGGACGTATTAGTAGTAACTACTCCAGCGCAAACGACCGCCCGTTTTTTGTGCCGGACCCGAACGGCGAACTCGTGGTGGACGACTCGCCGCTACCCATCGCGGTATACGACCTAAACAATAATCCCTTGCCCGTGGTGGCGTATGGCCTTTCTCCCCAGGGAACCTACACCGACGGATACGGCTACAAGGATCAGCTGCAGGACAACATCTTTCGCTCGGTGGGTATAACGCTTTCCATCCCGATCTTCAACGGGCTCCAGGCGAAAGCCAATGTTAAACGAGCAGAGATCAACAGGCAATTTGCCGAAATCAACGCAAAGCAAGTTCTGCAGACGTTGAGACAGAACGTTGAAACCGCATATAACGACGCGTTCGCGGCAGCGAAGAGTTATCAGTCGAGTTTGAAACAGGTGCAGGCCCGCGAAGAAGCGTAT
>CAZIAG010000292.1:0-5348 GCA_964537375.1 uncultured Roseivirgaceae bacterium | reverse complement strand
GGTGGGGTTGCGACTCGCTCGAGTACCGACGGGAAACAAACACCTGGGGAAACTTCTCCGAGTGCAGTTGCGGAGTTGTGGCCCTCAACGGCGAACCCTGCCCGACTTCGGCACATGGCCGCCAGAAGCACGCAGGCGGGAAGGCGCTGTTGGCGATCGACGCCAATGGAGACCAAAACCTCGACCTCAT
Organism: uncultured Roseivirgaceae bacterium; assembly: GCA_964537375.1. Classification (GTDB taxonomy): domain Bacteria; phylum Bacteroidota; class Bacteroidia; order Cytophagales; family Cyclobacteriaceae; genus Chryseosolibacter. The sequence goes on along the minus strand of CAZIAG010000292.1, from coordinate 5,158 downwards.
CTTTTCCGAGGCGGAATGCAATGACCTGGTCCTTCTCCCGAATGTTGGTTCGCTTGACGCTCCCGTGATCAACAGCTATGGTCCTTTTCCACCGGACAACCCTGCCTCTTACGAGATCTTTCCCGCTGGATTTTACGAAGATGTAGATTTTGACGGCGTTCGCGATCTGGTCTCTTCGCCAAATATTTTCTCACGCGAATTCGCCACAACCGACCTGGAATCGTCGAGTTGGTTTTTCCGCAACGAAGGCACAGATGCGAATCCGTCCTTCGTGTACGTGAAGAACAATTTCCTTCAGGACGAGATGATCGATGTTGGTGACAACGCCGTACCTGCTTTCGCCGATTTCGACGGAGACGGCGACCTCGACATGTTCATCTCCCGTTATGTCGACGCAACGGCGCCCAGTCTTTCCTCAACGATACTGCATTTCGAAAATGTCGGCACACCGACTTCTCCATCATTCCGTCTTGTCAACAAAGATTTCCGACCATTCGCGGCAACAGGATTGTACAATATCCGTATTCATTTTGCGGACCTGAACGGCGATGGCACCACCGACCTGGCATTTACGGCAACAGCAAGCGACGGCGACGACCGCACCGACAACGACAAGACGAGCCTCTTTTTCATGGCAAATCCCAGCCAGTCAGGCATCGAGCTTGATGGTCAACCCCTCCACCAAATTGCGTTCACCCTCTTGTCAGTCGAAAACCTTTCCTTTGCCGACATCAACGCCGACGGTCGGGCAGACATCCTGGCGGGCCGTAACGATGGATCAATTGAGTACTGGCGGAATGATGGTGGAACGCCCCTGCCTGTCTTCACGCTGGCGGATGACGAATTTCTTGGTTCTGGTCCGTCCCTGTTTCGTCAAAACGCCGTCTGCATCGTGGATGATCTCAACGCTGACGGGCGGGCCGACTTCGCATACAGCGATCTGAACGGTAAGATCACCATTATCTCCGACTACGCCGGAGGAACGGACACACCACATCGTACCGACCTCGTTTTCAACCCGCTCCTGAAGGCGAACACTGAATACAATTTCGGCGGACGAATCTGGCCGGTGGCTGCCAATCTTTACGGCACAGACAAGCCACTCATCGTTATCGGGAACAGCCTTGGCGGTCTTCACGTACTTCGGAACCAGGGCGAGTTCGCCGTTTTTCCAAATCCCGTTCAGAAAGGCAGTGCTATAAACATTGTGATGGATGAAACGGCAACGCTGTTTGTCTATTCATCGAGCGGCCAGCTCATCGGAGGCCCCGTTCAAGTCGAAGGTGCTGACACCTTCAGTGTGGCAGGCATGGCCCCCGGTCTGTACATCCTTCGCTTTGTCACCAGCCGTGGGTCGGTGGTAAGGAAGATTGTGGTCCGGTAAAGAATTTGAATTCCACGCTGCAACGGCAGGAAGACCAAATTGCTTTTCAGTTCCAATCAGGCTCAAGCCGTTGTCGTTATAAGCCTTTGCGGGATAGGATCGCTTTGACGGCTGCATACGAATGGCGTAACAGCCAGCGCGAATTAGCACTTCCCAGAGGCGTTAGGTGGTTTCATTAAAAAGAACTTCTTACGACCTTTGCGCGCACATTGAAACACGAGTTTTGAAGCGAGCATTCATATTCGATATGGACGGAGTAATTGTGGACTCCAATCCATTTCACAAGGTTGCCCTGAGGCAATTCTGCAAGAAGCACGGACGCGATCTCTCCGAGGAAGAATTGAAGGAGCGGATCTATGGTCGAACAAACCGCGATTGGCTGCTTAACATTTTCCCTGATCTGACCGATGAGGAAATCGCTCGCTATGCGGATGAAAAGGAAGAGATCTTCAGGGAGCTGTACGCCAACGACATCGTTGCGCTGGCCGGCCTCGGGGAGTTTCTCAAAGCAGCCCGAACGCTGGGTATTCCCATGGCGATTGCTACGTCGGCACCGCTGGAGAACGTCGATTTTACGCTGGCAAAAACCGGGTTACGCGAATATTTTCCAGTAATCCTGTACGACAAATTCGTCACCAAAGGGAAGCCTGACCCGGAAATCTACATCAAGGCATGCGCGGCCCTGGAACTTCCGCCGGGCGACTGTGTGGTCTTCGAAGATTCTTTATCGGGGGTCACGGCAGCGCGGAGGGCCGGCTGTCGCGTAGTGGGAATCATGACCACGCATAATGCCGAAGAACTTGTCGAAACCGATCTGGTCATCGCCGATTTTCAGGACATCGGCCCTGAAGCCGTTCTGGAGGCCGTTTTTTAGGGATAATTCCGGTCGGGGTTTGGATTATTAAGGCGGTTTTGCCGATATTTGCAGTCCCTTTTTCGCAAAGGGTTTATAATCAGGCTTGAATATGGCGAGAGTTTGTCAAATTACGGGAAAAAGGCCACAGGTTGGTAACCATGTTTCCCACGCGAACAACAAGACGAAGCGGAAGTTTTATCCGAACCTTCAGAAGAAGCGTTTTTACATTCCCGAGGAAGATAAATGGATCACCCTGAAGGTCTCCACCAAGGCGATCAAAGCCATCAATAAGAATGGCATCACGGCTGTTTTGAAGGAGGCGAGGGCCAAAGGCAACCTGGTACTGTAATCGAATCTGCTAATCTGAATTAATCATGGCAAAGAAAGGCAATAGGGTTCAGGTGATTCTGGAATGCACGGAGCACAAAGCTTCCGGTCAACCGGGAATGAGCCGGTATATCACCACGAAGAACCGCAAGAATACGACCGAGCGGTTGGAACTGAAGAAGTACAACCCGATTCTCAAGAAATACACGCTCCACAAAGAAATTAAGTAACCATGGCAAAGAAAGTTGTTGCTACGCTGAAGAAGACTGAGGGCAAAGGATACGCAAAGGTGATTCGCGCCGTTCGTTCTGAGAAGACCGGGGCCTACACCTTTAAGGAGGAGATCATTCCGGCAGACCTGGTGAAGGAGACGCTCGCCAAGAAGTAAGCCCGGCTGGAAAAACATTGGTAAAGTCCCTTCGCGGGACTTTTTTTGTATCCCACGAAAGGCACGGTTTCTTTACCGCCGAATAAAACGACACTATGGCAATGTTTGGTCTTTTTTCCAGGGAGAAGAAGGAATCACTTGACAAGGGTCTTGAGAAGACGAAGGATTCGTTCTTTTCAAAGCTTGGGAAGGCTTTGGCTGGAAAGTCTACCGTCGACGATGAAGTCCTCGACAACCTGGAGGAAGTCCTGGTGACCTCCGACGTAGGCGTCGAGACCACATTGAAGATCATAGAACGCCTTCAGCAGCGAGTTGCGCGGGATAAGTACCTGAACACGTCCGAGCTCGATCGTCTTCTTCGCGAAGAGATCGCGGCGCTCATGACGGAAAGCAACACGGCCGACTCCGAGGACTTCGAAATTCCCGATGTCAAGCCCTATGTCATCATGGTGGTCGGCGTAAACGGTGTAGGCAAAACCACCACCATTGGAAAACTCGCGGCTCAGCTCAAGAAAAGGGGCAAGAACGTCGTGCTGGGCGCTGCCGACACATTTCGCGCCGCCGCCGTCGACCAGCTAAAGTTGTGGGGTGAACGTGTTGGCGTGCCGGTAGTAGCACGTGGCATGAATACAGACCCGTCAGCGGTGGCATACGACGCCGTCAAGGCAGGTGTCGATCAGAATGCGGACGTCGTCATCGTGGATACCGCAGGACGGCTTCACACCAAGGTCAACCTGATGAACGAACTTTCCAAGATCCGCCGGGTGATGCAAAAGGTAATTCCCGAAGCACCCCATGAAGTGTTATTGGTACTCGATGGTAGCACGGGGCAGAACGCGGTCATCCAGGCACGCGAATTCACAAAGGCAACGGATGTCACCGCCCTGGCCATCACCAAACTCGACGGCACAGCCAAGGGTGGCGTGGTGATCGGTATCTCTGACGAATTCAAAATTCCTGTCAAATACATCGGTGTTGGGGAGAAGATGGATGACCTTCAACCGTTCAATCGGATGGAATTTGTGGATTCGTTGTTTAAGAGGAATTAGTGCAAAGCGCCATAGACTTTCCCCAATATTTACACCATACAATACGGGTGACCGGCAGAACGCCGACGAGACACAGCACTCGCAATCACTGGCACATTCAACGTTAATCCCCGGGGCCTTGGGAATTCGGACCGCGACTACGTTTGGCTTCATACGGACAAGCCCTGGGCCTTGTTCCATGTTAGATGTTCCGTGCTCCACGTCAGCGAGTGTGACCAGGACCGTTTTCATTTCGAAGCCATCAATATCATCGGGAAAGCCTTGAGCCCCGGAACCCCGGGCCTTTCTACCGCCTCGGCGGCGGCGGCACCGGCGGCGCCTTTCGAATAGGGAGCCGTATGAGCACCTGATAGTTGAATCCCCAATACGTCTCCTTGAACGTCTTTCCAAAGCCTGGAACATCGTGGGGGAAAAGAGAGTCGGTTCCGAACGTCTTTAGGCCGAACTTGAGACGCCCCGTATAGCCCAACCAAAGGAAGCTCCAAATCTTTACGCGAATACCCGTTGTGAGTTCCATCCACCTCGCCCGTGCATCCGTATTTTCCTCAGCGCCATGGATCGCTCCCCATACCGGATCGAGCGTGATATACTCGAAGTTATCGGAGAACTTCCCACGCGCATACCTAAAACCGATGAAAAACACGTTTCGCTGGGGGTCATATCGAAGAAAGTTCACGTCTACACCGGCACGCCAATAGCTGCCGTCGTTAGTATAATGTGCCGAATCTCCTGCAAAGTCGCGCGCCCACCGCCCGGACTCAAATGCGAGGAAATAGCGATGGACATCCATCTCGGCGTTGACTTCCCATCCCTGGAAATCGTCTTGCAGGGAACTCTTCACCAGGCTGATCACATCCGTCCCGACGCGGATACCCGTAGGTATAAATTTGTTCTTCGTGGTGTCTTTTACGACACGGCTAATGACCGTATCCGTATCCGCAACATCCGTGGAGTCGGTTTGGGCAACGGCCGCAACGGGCAGCAGAAGCACTAACAATATTTTACTGATTGAGAACTTCAACGTTGGTCGCTACGGGAAAAGTTAATGAATCGGCCGTCACGGTAGCAGTGCCCAGGACAGCATCGACAGAAAGTTCAGAGAAGACCGTCTGTTCACAGGCAGACGGAAAGATCTTTTTCAGTGTGCGAAGATA